>CAIYHQ010000130.1 GCA_903926075.1 uncultured Methanomicrobiales archaeon | reverse complement strand
GGGCACAATTTCTCCAGGATATCGCCAAAGAATATTCTCAGGCCGATATAATTACCCTGATTATGGATAACCTTAACACGCATATGCCGGGATCACTTTATGACAGTTATCCTCCGGAAATAGCTAAAGAACTATGGAATCGATTTGAATTTGTTTATACACCGAAACATGGAAGTTGGCTTAATATGGCAGAGATCGAATTAAGTGTACTTACACGTCAATGTTTGGACCGGAGAATTGAAAATATTGAGGTAATCCGACAAGAAGTGCAAGCATGGGAGCAATCTAGAAATAATAAAATTTCCAAGGTTAATTGGCAATTCACTACCGAAGATGCTCGAATAAAACTGTCACGCCTTTATCCGACATTTGTTGTTTGACATGACACTAGTATCATTTATCCGAATCTTCCTATTTATGTCTATTGCCGTGAATTATAAAACCTACTAACGTTCATGCATCTGAATCAATCTATTGTTAATCTTATCTAAGCGGCTCGTGAGTAAAGATCTGGGTTCATATATCCCAGAAATATAAACGTTTGATCTCGTCTCATTGCATGCATACCGCTTCCGGGTTAGCCGACCGGAACTGTACATTTCATGGGAGTTAGCTTAAGGACCTATACCCTAATTCCTATCTGCCATATTATTACTCACTAGAAGTCGCCACAAATATGAAAGATATGAAATCCCTTTTCATAGAAGGTGAAAATTGTCTGGTGTTATGGAAAACAAATTTACTTTCCCTGGGCATTGTAATGGAAAAAGCACGCAATTCTGGTTATGTGAAGAGGCTGAGAAAACTTAATCCCGTATTTTCAATAATGATCCTCTTTTTCGGTATCAGCAGCCATTCAAAGCCATCATTGGAAGAAATCTTTCGGCGGTACATTGATTTTGATGATACTTTAAATCCCAAAGATAAAATTAAGTACCACAGTTTTTTCAACCGTTTTAATAAGGATATGGTTACATTCCTCCGCGAAATTTTAGACAATTATATTGAATCCACGGATTTTGGGTCGCTCTGCTAAGTTAATAGGACCGATTCAGGATTTGAAAGATATTTTAATTCAGGATAGAAGTATCATTCCAATGAGTCAAAAACTTAGAACTGTATGGCCAGCTGTAAGATCGAATGGGAAAGCAGCTGGATTAAAAATGCTACACTAAATGTGATCGAAATTTTATCTGCATCGTCTCAAGCAAAAAAACAATTCCAAGAAGGAATACCCTTAAACGATTTTCTCAGAAAATGTCCCAAAACGGATGAAATTGATATTTTATGCACTTTTAGAACCAGGTTCAATCCTGATGGAAGTAAGATAAAAACAATCTATATGAATTTCAGAGTTGTGTTTTTTTTGGGGGATGAAGAGACGTTTATATGGCATACTGATGTGACGAACCTTCCAAACAAAGTATACTTAACTGAAGAAATTTAGCAACTTTATCGGTACAGATGGTTAATCGAACTATTATTTAAAGAATTAAAAAGGGATTATGACCTCGGCAATCAAAATTTAGCTAAACGAAATTTGGCATATGTACACATTTACTCGATTCAAATTCGACTTTTAATAAGCAGAAATTTGTACAAATTGTGTGTCCATACAGTAGACGAACAAAATCGAAATAGATATGGCCCACTACTCTCCGGTCAACAGTGTTTGCTGAAAAAGCTCACGAATTCTTGAGTATTTTGTACCAGGACATTTTTGGAAATGAAGAGGTACGTGAGCGTTGGGATAAGTTAGAAGTATCATTGCGGCACCGGGCAAAAAAAAGGTATGCAAAATATCAGCGATTGTCACTTCAATTTCTTGCCTTCTAAATTATAGATTAACTAGAATAAAAGTTGAAATCTCGTTGATCGCGTTTGTTATTGAGAAAATTTTTGGAAATATGTCCAATAATCGCGTTTAATGTAACGAAAAAAAATAAAAAAATTTCAGATCTCTACTTATTCACCACTGTTCTGATAATTTTTATTAATTAAACTCAAAATCTGTGAACATGTCTCAACGAAAACCTTAGCATGTTCGAGGGTAGTATATGATCTTATGCGGTCAATTCTTCTTTCCGATGAATAATCTGCTTCTTCACGAATTGTTTCACCTGCTGCCAGGAACTCCCAGATATTATGGGATAGTAAACCCGTCTTTACAAACCTTTCACTTACCGCGGTTATTACTCCTCTATGGGTTTTTGGTGAGATATTCTGAGTAAGAAGTAAAGCACGGGCTGCAAAGAACATAGCGTAATAAGCCCGTGAAACAGCATCTTCATAATATGCATTGTTATAAAGGGACTGTGCAACAGCTAGCCGCTCACTTGATTTCTCCAGGAAAATATAACTCTCTATCAGGTCAGCCAACAACAACTCCATCCTGTTTAACTTCTCTTAAAAAGGCGGTATTACCTGCCTGCCTAAATTCATCAAGAGTCCTGACTTTGACAGATAGCAGGACATTCATCTCAGGATAGAGACAATAACCCATAGTAATTAATTGGTATTCGGTTTCCCAATTCATATCCGTGGTTATTACCATAAGATCAACATCAGACTCAGGCCCAGCCTCACCCCGTGCATATGAACCAAACAGAACAACCTGGCAGATAGAATTGCCATAGATATCTTTGATTCGGGATATATAACGATTAATAGCCTCATCTACATTGATATCATGCTGCCTGGTCATCTGACTGCTTTTAATCATTTTTCTCAACTGAATTTTTTTTCTGATTATAATAAATATATGAGGATTATTTAATCCTTTTCAATATAGATAACACCTGGTAAATCCCTGAAATGTGGGTCTCCAGTAAGCACTTCGCCATGATGCATTTCTGCTGTAGCATAAATGATTGCATCACCAAGACCACACTCCTTCAGCATTCTCCGGATTGCACCAGCTTTTCTCGCAAGTATTGTATCAAGTGGGACAATGCGACTTTTTTGTCGGATCTCTGTAATCATTGAATCGGTACCACCAGTCTCGTCACCATGTTTTCTTTCAATTTCATCAGCAAATAAAGTAGAACATTAAGTTAGGTAAGATTTCTCCAGGATCTTCTCTATCTTTTATCTGCATATGAGATTCATTATTCTTCTAAAAAATTCAATAAGATAAAGGAAATCCATGCTCGTAAAATTTGAGATATATCCTGATGACACTTTCTGGTGTGGATGAGGGATCGGGGTTGACATATTCACGCAGGGAAAGACACTCGATGAGCTAATGAATAATATTTGTGAGGCGGTTTCGCTCCACTTCGATGAAGAGATGACACGAGGAGAGGCTATCCGGATTCTTACCCTTTCTGAGTGTGAGGTAGGTCCGAGTGTCCGGGCACACTCAATGATATCCTTTCAAAAGTTGCACTTTGGAAACGTATATCCAAGAAAGATCTTCTTGAAATGTTACAATAAAAAAAAGTTATTGTTTATTTAAATACATTGTAGATCATGTCTTCGCCCGTCGAATGGAGACGGTCACGCTCGGTACGCTCTTCAACGAGTGCCATTATCGGGAGCGTCATGTCCTGACCTGGCGTGTAACCGAACATCTTCTCAAGCTCTACCTGGTTTGCATGCATGTAGAGGGCATTTGGAATCTCCATCGGGCAGAGTTCTTCGCACTGTCCGCAGTTAACGCAGGAGTCTGCAATGTGGGCAAAGCGAATCAGGTGGAACATGAAATTCGGAGGAACTTCTCCGGGTTCCACGAGATGAGGTTTCTTTGTACTGCACTCAACGCAGTAACATATCGGGCAGGCTTCAATGCAGGAGTAGCACTTGATACAGCGTGAAGTGTCCTGAACAATCTTTTTCAGTCTGTCGCGTCCGGTGCCTAGGTTCTCAAAGTATTTCTTTCTCCACTTGTCAGAGAGTTTGTACATTGCTCCTTCGACTTTCCCTCGCATCTCGAGACCCTTTGGGTTAGGAGCTTCAGTTGCAAGTTTTCCGGACTTAACTGCCGCATCAAGAAGATTTGCACCTTTCTCGCTGCAGACTTCAACAAATGTTGCTTTTCCGGCTTTCTCTCCGATTACACCCCAGTTTCCACAGGCAAGGTCTGACTGGCGTGGGACTTTCATCTTGCAACGCCTACAGTTGCTTCTCCTTCCGTACCCATGCTCTTCAAGTTCATCTATCGAGATGCCTTTGTGGCCTCCTTCGAATTCAATAATGAACTGGCCTTTATCGATCTCCTCTTTATGAACTGAATCCGGGTCGACACCGAATTTATCAGTGATCATTCTCCTTGCTGCAATAGGGCTTACTGAACCACCGCAGTTGACTCCGATCATGATCACATTGTCGAGATTTATCTGTTTTCTCTTTGCTATCTCATACATTGCCATTGCGTCGCAGCCCTTCACGGTCATTGCAATTTTCATGTTGCTTGCACCATCAAGGTATTTCTTTACAAGCTTTGAGACAAGCAATGTACCACAGTGCAGGGACCCGGCAGTTGAATCTACCTCTTTTGGGTCTGTGATAAGTGTCGGTACTGCATCATAGAGGTCAGAACCTTTCTTAATTGCAAAGACTGCATCAACCATCTTGCTCTCAAGGGCATATTTCAGAAGTGCTGTAACTGCACCTCCGCATTCACCCTTCTTGTGAAGTTCTGCATCAGTAGTCCATGCATAGACCATATCACCTTTTGCTGACATTTTACGCTCCCTCCGGGATCTTCTCTACCTTTACGGCACAGGTCTTGGATTCAGTTGACTTTGTTGCAGGGTCCATAACATTAATTGTGAGAGTGTTTGCAGCACATTCACTAAAGTGGAATGGCATGAACATGACACCCTTCTTAATGTCTTTTGTCACCTTTGCAGGGACCTGGACATCACCACGGCGTGTGCTCACTTTTACAACTTCATTATTCTTTATCCCTAGTGACTTTGCGTCCTCAGGGTTTATCTCAATCCAGCCTGTTGGAACTTCATTGTCAAGTGTATATGACCTGCGGGTCATAGTACCTGAGTGCAGGTGGAAGATTACGCTCCCGGTCGTAAAGACATACGGATATTCCGCATCAGGGACTTCTGCAGCGGCTTTCCATTCAACAGGAGTGAAAACACCAAGCCCGTCTGGAGTCGAAAACTTCTCAGTGTGAAGTATCGGAGTTCCTGTGCTATCTGATGTCGGGCAAGGCCATTGAATGCCTTCGGGTTTTAGGCGTGCATATGTCATCCCGCTATAGTAAGGGGTCACTTTTGCAATTTCGACAAAAACTTCCTCTGCATTCTTATATGGGAAGGATTTTTCTGCACCCATCTGTTTTGCAAGTTCACAGAATATCTGCCAGTCTGCTTTTGCCTCTCCCGGCGGGTCCTGTGCCTTATTCCAGCGTTGTACCCTGCGTTCAGTATTAGTCTGTGTTCCGTCTTTCTCTGCAAAGCATGCGGCAGGAAGGACTACATCAGCAAATGCTGCAGTCTCTGAAAGGAATATATCCTGGACAACAAGGAACTCAAGGTTCTTTAAGCCCTTCTCAACGTGTTGGGAATCAGGGTCAGAGAGAATCGGATTTTCTCCCATTATATAGAGAGCCTTTAATTCTCCTGGTTTATCTGCAAGGACATTTATTATTTCAGCTACCGTATAACCTGGCTTTCCCTCTGCGATGCCACATCCCCATGCGTCTGCCATCTTTTTGTGAGCGTCCGGGTTTGCAACCTGCTGGTATCCACTGAATACATTAGGAAGGCAACCCATGTCACAGGCTCCCTGGACATTGTTCTCGCCATGAAGTGCATTTACACCTGAACCTGGCTTTCCAATGTTTCCTGTGAGCATCTGAATGTTAGCTATTGACTTGACACTGTCAACACCGGTCACCTGCTGGGTGATGTCTGTCGAGTATAGAATTGTGGTCGCTTCCGACTTTGCAAACATTTCTGCTGCAAGTTTTATACTTTCGGTAGGGACTCCGGTTACTTTTGCAACATTGTCAAGTGAGTATTCAGGCTTCATTACGACTTCTTTTAATTTCTCAAAGTCTTTTGTCCTCGCTTTAATGAAGTCCTTATTCTCCCACCCGTTTTTAATTATCTCCTGCATCATCCCGTTAAGGATTGAAACATCAGTTCCTGGTATGAACTGCAGGAATAGATCTGACTGTTTTGCAGTGGCCGTGTTTCTTGGGTCAACAGAGATGACTTTTGCACCATTCTTCTTTGCAAGTATTACCTGCCTTCCTATGAGTGGGTGCTGCTCGAAAGTGTTGCTCCCGATTATAAATACGCACTTTGCCTTCGAAATATCTCCTATGTTGTTAGTCATCGCACCAGAGCCAAAAACTGCTGCAAGTCCTGCAACAGTCGATGGGTGACAGAGATGCGCACAGTGATCGATATTGGGTGTTTTCAATACTGCACGTGCGAACTTCTGCATAAGGTAATTGTCCTCATTTGAAACGCGTGATGAAGCAAGACATGCAATTTCATTGGGTTTATACCCCTTAAATTTGTCAGAAATCAGTTTGTATGCATCTTCCCAGCTTGCCTCTACAAATTTCCCGTCTTTTTTTATGAGGGGTTTAGTAAGGCGGTCCTCATGGTTGATGAACTCATAGGCATAGGTGCCCTTTGGACAAAGCTTCCCCTCGTTGACGGGGTTGCGGTGCCATGGGGCGACTCCTACCACCTTTTTATCCTTAACCACAAGGTTAAATCCACATCCAGTGCCGCAATAAGGGCATGTTGTTGGTACATAGTTTACATCCATGTAAAACCTCGGATAATTTGGTTTGTTTGACTCTCTTAATAAGCGTACCGCTTTAATCTGAAAAATTGTAGATTACTTGTGGGTGAGATCAGAAGGTCTCGATCCTCTCTTCATTTTTCTCGCTTTTGAGAGTTTCTTTAACATGGTCAATATAATCTTCAAAATAATGGACGCGTGTGCTTATTGGGAATGGTATCTGGAGAGTACTTATAATTGCATCTCCCCGCTCAAGGGTCTGAATCTCAACATCCATCTTTGAAAGGTCCTGCTTCGCGCTCGTCTCAACGATGTCCCTGTCTGCCTTATCTGACAGTCCCATTACAACGTAAGTATTTATCTGTGCGAGGATTTTAGGATCTATATTTTTTGGCTGCTGGGTGATGACACAGAGGCCCACACCAAATTTTCTCCCCTCCATTGCGCATTCTCTGAATATTTTCGTGGACGAGCCAGGGCTTAACACTCTTTGTGCCTCCTCTATCGCTATCATCACCTGGTATTCTCCCGCCTTTCTCCCTTTGCCACTGACTCTTTCCTGATGGTCCCGTAATATTTTCCTGCTCAAAATCGAGAGGGCAAAGAGCTCACTCTTCTCACTCATAAAGGGCATATCGATGAGAACAACCTTGTTCTCATGAAGAGCTTCGATAATTTCCTTAACCGATGATCTCGTCTCATCAAAGAAGCCTTTTTGCGAACTTACTATTGTCTGGATACGCCTTTGCATCACATTGAGAGTACTCTCCTGATAATTTCGCAATCTATCTGCAATTTGAGTATATCCCCCCTCATATGATTCAGGTTTCCAGCCCTTGAAACTGGTATTCTGAAAAAATTTTATCACATCTGTAGGGTGAAATTCTGATAAAGTTTCGATTATATCAAACTGTGTGGAGGAAAGTTCGTAATGGAGGGTAAGGTCATATATGCTGAAGTCCTCGTATGATATGTAAAGCCTCTGCATTGAGTATCGTTTTCTTCTTTCCTCATCTCCGGTAGTAAAAAAGGCAATTCCTTCGGTATTAGAACGGAGCTGGACAAGCCCTTTTGATCCCGCGTCCTTTGGATTTCCTGTAACATAATCACCGTGAGGGTCAACAAGAAGGATGCCAAATTTTCTTACAGGAATACAGGAAGAAAGAAATACCTTCATAAAATTACTTTTCCCACTCCCGGTAGTTGCAAATATGCCCATATGTGACGATAAAACTTCAGAGGGGATAGCGACCTTTACGTCGGTATATGTGCCCTGACCCGTCTTCATGGTCCCGACTTCAATATCACCCATCACGCGGGAGAGGAAGAAGAAGTCCTCTTTTACGGGTCTCTCCACTCGTGAAAATTTTGTAGGAACTGTTCCAGGTTTTCTGAATTCTCCGGTTTCATCAACAAATCCGAGAGGGACCGCCTCGACACCGAGAAATACATCATCCCCAAGTTCAAAGAAATTTTCACTATAAACTCGGGTATCCCAGTTCGGATCATTAAAATTGCTCTCGTGGAGGAGATCGGTAACTTTTGCGTAAAAGGTATATCCCTTTTTTGAGTCGACAATTTTGAGTATGTCCCCGACAAACAGAGTGGCATCATGGGGAATGATAAACCTGTATGTAAGGACGCTCTTTCCTATGAGCCTGAACTTTGCAGTGTCAATAGTTTCAGTAATGGTTAAATTCATCATGTATATCTTCCCAGACTGCTTTGAAATCCCTATGCTGTATTCCTCGTTTTGTCATACCTTCAATAATACGGTTTCTTATATCTGATGCCACTTCCCTCTTTATTGCACAGGCCCTGTGAGCATCAAAGAGAGGAAATGGATAACCGGGTATCCGTCCGTCGCATGAAACTGCAGCAAGTTTCTGCATCACCTTACAGATCCTTTCATTACCATAATAACGAGGGAGTTCCACTTTGAGTGCAGATTTCGCACAGGAATGCAGAAGTGTAATGAATATCGAACCTTTTTTCCATTCAGGAGTTCTTCTCCCGGAAATCCAGTCGTCGTCAATTTTTATCCACCAGGGTGCTTTCATATTGAACTTCTCTGCGGCCCTCATAACTGCAGGGATTAGCGGGTAACCGTCTCCCCAGGTTACTTCACACCGTTTTGTCACAGCACATATGTTAATCTCTTTTTCTTCAGCCCGGAAAAAAAGTTCTTCAATGATGGGGTCAAGGCTTTTATGTTCTACATGAAATGCCCCGTCAATAAGGAGCAGGGCTTCTTTTTCGAGCGTTTTAAGAGTTTCAAGACTTACAAAGTACTCAAGGGTATCCCTAACGACTGAGTTGACTTTGTAAGGGTCTGCATTTGAAAGCCTGGTACCAGGATCTTTTCCAAAGCATTCGTTGAATAATTTTGGAAAATCATCATTATACTCACCTGATCCGATAAAATTAAATTTTATCGGCGTCATACCCCTCTTGATCCTCTGATTCTCATTAAAAAGACTGACTACTGCCCGAAAAGCGGAGAGGGCTAAAAATCCTGCATCAAGTATATTTGCGTTGCTGCCATCAACACCTGCAACCGTCCCGGTTTCATGAGCTTCAACTATAAAAAAATCTTTTTTTGAAATTCCACTTAAGCGGATGAACATCTCTTCGATATTACTGGGAATCCTGTCTCCGAGAAACTTTACAACAGTATTAATTTCCTCTTTATACCCACTCAATAACTCACCTGCCTAACCTTGCTCGACCCTTCACCAGTCATTTCAACAAGCAGAGTTGTCTCAAATTCGTTCTGTACTTCCGGGATATGTGAGATAAGAAGGATCTGGGGAAACTTTTGTTCAAGGCTCCTCATCGCGGTTATGAGGTTGGACCTGCGTTCCTCGTCCTGGCTTCCGAAAATCTCATCAAATATCAGGAAAGTGCTTTCATCGAAACCTTTCATACCTGCAATGTAACGACTTAATGCAATTCTGAGTGCAACCGCAATATCGTCCTGTTCTCCACCACTGAAACGTTCTACAGGAAAGTCGCCATTAAGGTCATGCACCAGTACCGTGAAGTCAGGGTCAAGAATGACATCTTCGTACTTTCCATCTGTTATTATTCCAAGTAAAGAACCAACATCACTCTCTATGTTTTTCTGAACAACGTTCATTAGGTACTCGACATAATTCGTGATGGCTGTCCGCGTGATTCGAAGGACACGGACCTGTTCTATAAGTTCACGATGTTCCTGTGTATATCCCTCTATCCTTGCAAGAGTACTGCCTTTTTCTTCTATCTCTTTTTTTATCTGACTTATCCTTTCTTCAAGTCCAGCTGCCTTCCCTTTTTCATTATTTATCGTCTCATGGAGTCTTTCAATATCTTTCTTTATTAGCGGGATTGAGTCAGGGTTAAAATTTAAAGACTTTAAGAGGGACTCCTTTGCTTCAACCTGCGATTTCAGATAAAGTGATCTCTCCAGTAAATTCTCCCTTGTTTCGAAGTAGAGTGGGAGTTTATGGAATAGCGGGAGAAGCTCCTGGTAACGTTTATGAACCGGAAGAAGTTCATTTAATTCCTGTTTTTTCCTCGTAAACAAGTCTTCCTGCACCTTCAGTTTTTCCAGTCTGTTTAGGATAGATTGAACTTTAAGTTCGGTCTCGATGTAGTCTTTTAATGCAATAGAAAGAGTCTTTTCATGTGCAGGTATCTCTTTAGACCTGACTTCGAGCTTCATGTATTTTTGATATGAATCTTCTAATTTCCTGATTCCAGCTTCCAGTTTAATAATCTCATCAGGATTGAAAGATAGGGTTGTAATTTCATCTTTAACCGTTTTGATTTCAGTTTTTGTAAAAACCAGGTCATCCAGGACTTTCTTTTGCTCCAGAAGAAGCCCGGGCCCGCGGGATGTCTTTCCAACGAGCTCGTCACGTTTTGTCTTTGACTCCTCTAGAGACTTAACTTCGCTCTCGATTATGGGTATGTCTGTTACGTCCAGATCAGGATAACTTATCTTTCCTATTGCCTCCTCTTCAAGTGCAACTTTCTCTTTCCATCCATTGATCCGGTTATTAGTCTCCTTAATTCTTGCAGAAATTGTCAGATATTCGTTATTTATTACCTGAAGCTGTTTTTCGGAATTTGTTATCTCGTTTAATGTCCTCGTTAGAACATCCATTTTTTCCTTAAGGCTTTTTGACTCCTCTCTCTTCTTTATAAAAAGCTCTCCAAGAAGATCCTTCCTGGCTGAATATTCTTCATGAATTTTGTGGAAGTGTTCACCAAGTTCCTGTTTGCAGAGTGGACAGGTCCCTTTCTCTCCAATCTCATCAATATCCTGACTATCTTTGCGTATCTGTGCCAGATCCCGCTCAAGTTTATCAAGATCACTTTGTAATTTTCCTTTTAATTGTGTACAGAGCCCTATTTCGTTTGAAATTTTTTCTTTTTCTATTTCGAAAGATTCCAGGCCTTTTAGTTTGTCCCTGATAGCAATTTCGCTTTCTAATAGCGAATTTAATTCATTTTCCCCTTTAACTGCCTGTTCCTGCCAGGACCTTAAGTTGAAATGAAGGGACTGAAGTGTGGTTAAGCCCTTCAGTTGTTCTTTCTTCGTCGGAAGGGCTGCAAGTACTATGTTTAAAGAATTACACTCTTCCTCTGCAGCTCGTATTGCATTAAGCTCAGAGAATAGTTCTTTTTCCCTCTGTTCAAGGAATGAGACTTTCTGAAGCAACTCATTTCGACGGTTGATATATGTTGAATAGACTTTTTCACGTTCTTTTAATTCATTAAGTTCCTGGAGTGCAGTTTCCCGGCGTTTCAAATCAGGATGGAGGGTTTCCATTTCCCTGACCTGTTCGCCTAATAGGGAAATTTCTGTCCTTTCATTTGCAATTTTTTTATCCAGTTCCAGTAACCTGGTCCTTTCAAACCCTAGTTCAATATTGATATTTGTATATGCAATATGGTCTTCACTGATGAGTTCCAGGTCTTTGTTTATCTCCTGGTATTCCTCTTCAAGCTTTGTTATTCGCTCCCATAGAACCCGGTTGGACTCAATAGAACTGATAAGTTCTTCATTTTTCACTATCTCATCATTGACTCTCTTACTCTCATCTGTAATATGACTCAACTCGGCTGACAGGTTCCCGCCTTTTTGTGCCTTTTCCTGCAAAACCTGAAGGTTAAGATCAAACTCTTTTTTCTTGATATCCAGATTATCGATTGAAATTCCGGTCGATTCAAATTCAATTTCGCAATCAATGCACTTTTGCTTCAGTTCAGAAACAGAGGACTCTATTGCAACTTTATCAAGTTCCTGAAGTTTTCCTTCGGTCCTTGCAATTTTTTCAGATGTTTCATCAATTTCGGATTTGAGTATGACATTGCTCTCAATTTTAAGGTGATCGATTCCAATGACCCTTGAAAACCATTCCTTTCTCTTACCTGGATTTTTTGAAAGTAGTGACATCAGGTCCTTCTGGCCTGCATAGATTGTATTTTTAAAGTCTTCAGGGCTCAATCCGATTATCCGTTTCACTTCCCCTGCTACTTCATTAACCCCTTTGGCCAGTATCTTGCTATTAAGGTATATTTTTGCTGCGTGATCATTTCCGGCCCCTATTGTGCGGGAAACAGTGTATGACTGGCCTTTCAGTGTGAATGTAAGTTCCACCGTACACTTCTCACCATCGCGGGCTGCAGAGGATATAATGTAAGAAGTATCAATCCCGGTTGCTCTGATTCCGAAAAGTGCGAGTAGTATTGCTTCAACGATGCTTGACTTTCCTGTTCCGTTATTCCCTACTATCCCTGTTATCCCGTCTGCAAACAGGATCTCTTCAGAGAGAAAGCGTTTAAAATTTTTCAGGTATAGCCGTTCAAGTATCATGGTCTTTCTCCTGTCTTAAGGAAATGACATAATTGAGCACTTCTATCCCTTTTTCGAGGACTATCTTCTTGTCCTGCGGGCTCAGGTCAGTTTTCCCGATGAAATTATCAAATTCCCTGATGTAGTCCACTTTTTTTCCTGGAGAGAAACGGTTTTCCGGTTGCAGACGATCTCTTTGAATTATCTTCACCTTCAGGTCAAGGAGGTGTTCACGCACATTGGAAAGCTGCTTCATATCCATAAGCTTTGCACTTTCAGAGTCGAGTCCGGTTAACGTGATTATTGCCATGGACCCTTTTTCCAATCTCCTGTTCTCAATATTTTCTAGAATTTTACAAGGGACTTCGTGAATTGAAATGTTACTGCAGTCAATTGTACCAAGGTTTGTCATAGGAGTATGTGGCAATGGGAAATGTTCCACAACTCCGCTATTAGTGTCAACAACAAGGCCACCTTTCACTTCATCAATCTCACCATATGTGAAGAATTCTGGTGAACCAGAATACCAGGCATTATTTGTGACAGGATACTGGTTATGATAATGTCCTAGTGCAATGTAAGTGAAATCCGGCGACAAAATTGTACTATTCAGCTCATGCTCAGCTACAGTTGCAAGCCTTCTGTCTTTTATCTGGTCGGCAAGGCCATGGGTGACAAGTACATTTGCCGAGTTATTATTGATTGAGACATCATTGTAGGCGCTGCCGTAATCTTCAGGTCTGAGCATATTCGGGATAAGGTGAAAAGTTGTATCATCAAGTTCAATTTTCTCGTAACGATATTGATACGCAGCATAAATCTGTGCATGATGGTATTTGAGGACTTTAAAAGGAGAATCTGTATATCTGGTCTTTGGCATGCTATGGTTTCCTGCGATAAGGATAAGAGGAATTCCAGCATCAGAGAACCTTTCCAGCGCTTCAAGAGCAGTAGTATAGGCTTTAGTCTTGGGTTTGACATGGTCAAAAAGGTCACCTGCATGAACAACGGCATCTGGCCGCTCTTTGACGATCTCATCCGCAGATAAAAGGAAGTTCGCATATATCTGGGCCTCACGCATGTTCATTCCTGTATCAGGGTCTATCCTGTTAAATGCCGAGAGGCCGAGATGTGTGTCTGCAATATGAACGAACTTCATGGTTATATCTATAATAAAAATGACCCTGTATTATTAATGAACTACCGGTGCAGGGTGAATATAATCTCGTTTCAGATGCATAATTTTATGAGAAGATAAAGAATATGTCAAAAAAAGCAGTAGAATCAATTTATGATGCTCTTTTCTCTCTTACAGATATAAGGGTCATTTTGCGAAGCAGTGCTCCGAATCACATTCTTAACCTTGAAGAAAAAGAGGCCGTAAGAAACGCTATTTTGCGGGTGGAAGAGGATATCAGGACCATGAGGAAGGAGCTTATCGAATGAAGTGTGGAATGGGCCCCGAAGTTCGTGACCTTGAAGAGGTATCGATAAATCTTGACCCGATACAGGCCGGGGGGAGGCTTACAGCGGATGCAATGAAAGCAGTAATTGCTTATGGTGACGGATATTCTGTGTGCGACCATTGTGTCAGGCCAAACCGACTGGACTACATAAAAAAACCCGGAATAGAACAGTTTCATAAGGACCTGGCAGGGTTTATCGGGATGGACCAGGTCAGGGTTGTTCCAGGTGCACGTAGAGGATTCCAGGCAGTAGCCCGTACATATATCTGCAAAGGTGACCCGGTACTTGTCACATCACTCTCACATTACACTGAATTTCTTGCAATTGAAGAATCGGGTGGAATTCCATTTGAAGTCCAGGCAGGAGAAGACAGGATTGTTTCAGCGGATGCAGTGGCAGAGACAATCGAGGAGGTAATCCGGAGGGAGGGCAGAAACCCTCAGCTCTTTTTTCTTGACCATGTTGACTATCAGTTCGGCAACTTCCATCCGGTCAGGGATCTAATCAAGGTTGCACATACTTACGATATACCTGTACTCTATAACGGGGCTTATACTGTAGGTATAATTCCGGTAAACGGTCGGGATATTGGAGCAGATTTTGTTGTGGGTTCTGGCCATAAAAGCATGGCAGCCCCTGCACCGTCCGGTGTACTTGGAACAACCAGTGAGAGGTCTGATGAGGTATTCAGGACTACGAAGGTCAGGGGAGACCGGACCGGACGGACTTTTGGTATTAAGGAAGTGGAAATGATGGGCTGCACACTCATGGGAGTTACACTTATTGGTATGATGGCTTCATTCCCACATGTTAAAGAGAGGGTCAGGCACTGGGACAGGGAACTAAGTAATGCTGAAATGATACTCGGTTCCCTCCTTTCTATTGAAGGAACCGAAGTACTAAGTGAATATCCCCGCCGGCACACACTTACACGTGTTGACACAACAAAAAGTTTTGATGTTGTAGCCAAAAAACATAAAAAAAAGGGATTTTTCTTTACCAGTTCCTTAAAAGAGAAAGGGATAACCGGAATCATACAAGGCGCAACCCGTGTCTGGAAGTATAATCCCTATGGAATAACCAGAGAACAGGCACAGTATGTAGCTCTTTCGTTCAGGGAAATAGCCCAGGAAAATGGGCTAAATACTATATAATTTCACCATTTAGTGCAAATATAGACCGCTTTTCTGCAACAGCCCTCTCAATATGTCCCTCTATACCAATTTTTGATTCTGCCTTAACTATTTCATCGATTGTTGATTTTGTGGCAGGTCTTGCCGGAACGGCCCGGCAACCAAGGTCTTTATTGCCTTTGACAAAAGTCCCTATATTCCTCGCGATAACAATAGTATCTGTCTTATCATTTGTTATAAGCGGCCTGATTACAGCAACATTTGCCGATTCTGAAATAACAGCCAGGTTTGAGAGAGTCTGGGAGGCAACCTGGCCCAGGTTTTCGCCTGTGACTAACGCATAGGCACCAGTTATATCTGTGATACGACTTCCAAGCCGGTACATAAACCTCTTGCAGATGATACAACGATACCGTGGGTTTGTCAGTGAAACAAGATCTGAATAAAATGACTCTGCGGGTACTACTATCAGCTCCATTTTAACACCCGCTGCCCATAGCGAAAGCGCAGCATGGCTTTCAATGGCAGTTGAAAGGACATCGGGGCCAGCCCATTTTCCACCATCAATATGCAGGTGAATAATGTCACAACCTCTTTTCATCATGAGCCAGGAAGCTACAGGGGAATCAAGACCTGATGAAATCAGTGAAACTACTGTACCTTGCGTACACGACGGCAGACCGCCCGGTCCTGGTATCCTTTTATCATAGGCATAACCACCAAAAGGCCTTGATTCAACAAAAATCTCATAATCCGGAGAACTAAGGTTAACAGAGATTCCCGGGAACCTGTTTAGGATCTCTGAGCCGACCCTTGCTCCCAGTTCCTGACTGGAAAAACCAGGCACTCCCTGACGTGTGGGCCTTACTGCAAAAGACATGCCTTCTTTTAATTTCAGGGCCGCAATCTCTGCAGCTGCATTAGCGAGTGAATCAGGGTCATTTTCCGTTTTAAGTGCAATGCTTACATCGATGACTCCAAAAATACGCGATGCCAGTTCCGCTATCTTCTCTGGAAGAGAACCTTCGATAAAGATTCTCCCTCTGGGGGTTGTTATGACAGCATCAAGATCATGTGCCTTTAATGACCGGTTGAGAGATACAATCAGAGCGCTAATAAACTGGCGCATTACAGGTTCACTTTTAAGAAAAAGTTCACCATAACGGAGAAGGACAACTCTTTTTGACAATTAATGAGATCTCTACTTACGAGTTGAAAACTCCTATGTTCAGGGCTAATTACTTTATCATGAATTGGGAGGAACAAATAAACAGATGATATCAATTGCCCTTCCAAAGGGGAGCCTTGAGGAGCAGACACTCCTTCTTTTTAAGGAGGCTGATCTCGAGGTCAGGAGGACAGACAGGGATTATAACCCGAAAATTGACGATGAGAGGATTGGAAAAGTAAAGATACTCAGGCCGCAGGAGATCCCTGATTATGTTGCACGGGGTTATTTTGACCTTGGCATATCAGGAAAAGACTGGGTGAAAGAGACTTCCGCAGATGTTATTGAGGTCGCAAGTCTGAACTACAGTAAAACCGGTGAAGGAAGTGTAAAAATTGTCATTGCGGTCCATGGTGATGAACCAATACATGAAATAAAAGAGATCCGCCCGGGTAGCCGCGTCACAACTGAATATCCCAACCTGACAAAGAAATTTTTTGAAGACCTAAATATTCCGGTCTCACTTTTTTATTCATACGGGGCATCTGAGGCCAAAGTCCCGGACCTTGTCGATGTTGTTGTCGACCTTACCGAGACAGGAACAACCCTGCGAAAAAACGGACTGCGTATTATAGGACAGATAATGGAATCAAAAACATTAATTATAGCACACAAAGCGAGTTATGGAGACCCTGAAAAACGCAGGGCAATTGATTCCGTAGTTACTCTTCTCCTTGGAGTAATAGAAGCCCGTCATCAGGTGCTTTTATCGATGAATGTGAGTGAAAACGCGCTTGAAAGAGTCATCGCATGCCTGCCTGCCTTAAAAAGACCTACTGTAGCCCAGCTTTATGGCGGTGGGTATTACAGTGTTGAGACCGTTGTTGCAAAAAGAGGTGTCAACCGTCTTATATGTGACCTGAAAGAAGCAGGAGCAGAAGACATCCTTGAAGTTCCGATTTCAAAGATTATCCGCTGATATGTGAGGGTTTGGTTTTAAATCATATGTGCATCCGGTCTGTCCTGTTCCCAAAAATTCATCTCTTACCGCGTGTAACGGATCTCCAATGGCACGGAAGTCCGAAAAGGCTCAAAAGGAGTCAGAACCACTAAAACTTTTCTATATTTTTTATAATAAGGAAAGGTGGGATAACTGGATAACTACACTTGCAGAATCAGATTTTTCAGGAGACCCGGACTCTGATGAGATGCCAGAAGGTTTTCGGGTACTTCAGAATTTCTCTCTCGATATTATCCTTTCTGTCCTGAAAATAATAAAACTGCAGCAGAATGGCAGATACAGCACCGAGGACGCGCTTACGAAGCTTGAGGGGGTCGAAGAGATTGTTTATTCAAACCCGCCGGAAGGAGAGGTAGTGGAACTAGTACGATCTGTTCAGGAGACTATTCAGGTCCTTTTTTCATCGTGCAAGGCTTATCTCAATGGGGAGAAAGCCGGAGACATCAAAACCCTTGTTAAGGAGGGGAAAAAGATGGGAGACAAGGACCCGGACAAACTTCTTGAAATCGCATCATCTATTGGAGCATCTGTAATTCAAGGCGGCTCATGTTGTGGAAAATATCTGAAGGACGATATGGAAGAGCCGACCCTTTTTGAAGAGTGGCTTAATACTATTGATTCAATGCATGAAGCCTTAACTTCCCTCAAAAACTTTGACGAAGAAGCCGGCGAGTCTTGATGATTGCAAGAAAAGCGAGATTCAGGCATCATAAGACCTTTGAAAGACTCTGCGGTTATCACCTTCCATCTTCGGCATTTCATGGGGCAGTCGTTGAGGCCATCAACTCCAAAATCAATTTTGAACAATTAAAACCGGAAGTGAGAAATCAAATCCTTTTTTTTATTCGTGACTTCACCAGGTGCAATTGTAGAGATGCGCCTCTTTGTGGTTGTCCGGAGAGAAAATTTGCAAGAAAAATCCTTGAACTCAGGGAAAATGGTCTTGACCATCGTGGAATTGCTGACAACCTAAGCCATGACTATGGTCTTGCCTTATTTCCCGCAGATATACTTTCGTATCTTGAGGACGCGGTGCATGTCCTGCTTGCGGTACTTGACATTGCGCGATTATCAGATCAGAAAAATCTTGTCTTAAAGACCGAAGAGCATATTAAACTAACAGAAAGGTAAAAAATCAGTGAAAAATTTTAATTATGGAAAACTATGGGCAGTAAAGCTGTTCTTCTTGACCTTGACGGTGTAGTTTATGTTGATAACAAACCCATAGAAGGAGCTTTACAGACAATTGAGTTTGTTGAAAAAAACAAAATTCCCTATCGTTTTCTTTCCAACACTACAAGAAAAAGCAGGGAAACAATAAAAGAGAACCTGGAAAAAATGGGAATTCGGGTCTCTAAAAATATGATATTTACACCTGCATACGCTGCAGCGTCTTTCCTTAAGCAAAAACAGATAGAAACTGCACATCTTCTCCTGACAGGCGACTCGTGGAAGGATTTTGCAGCTGAGGGAATAACACATCATGATGAGGCAGATTGTCTGGTCGTTGGAGATGCAGGGGATGAATTCACTTACTCCCGCCTTGTTGGTGCATTCAGGCTAATTCTTCGGGGTGCTCTGTTCATTGCACTTGAACGTGACCGCTACTGGATGGGGAGGGATGGCCTTCTACTCTCTGCCGGCCCGTTTGTTAAAGCTCTTGAGTATGCTGCAGGCCCTGAATCTATTCTTATAGGAAAACCCTCAAAAGAGTTCTTTATGCTCGCAATATCGGACATTGGGCTAAGTCCCGGTGACTGTATCATGATGGGCGATGACATCGAGACTGACATAAAAGGAGCCCTGTCTGCCGGTATGGAAGCAATACTTGTCAGGACTGGTAAATTTTCGGCTGAAAAACTTGAAATGTCGGCAATAAAGCCAACTGCTGTTATTGATTCAATTGAAGCGCTTACTCATCTTTTATGATGAGTATGTGAAATCTTTTGACAGGTTAAATGTTCCACTTACACTCGTCAGGTCTGAATAAGATAGTGAAGACGTTTCGCTCCCGGTCTCCCCGTTTCCTTGTACAACGTTTGCATCAATAAATGCTGTTGCATCACCAATTGCTCCGTTAGATGTTGTATTGTTCAATTCGGTGCCGTGGGCATTGATAGTATACGTAAGGGACTGCGGAGTGTCAGCATTTGATGCAACCGCCCTTACAGCCGTATCAGTGACCAGTGAAACTTCAGCAACGTCAAGTGAACTTCCTGCAACGACTCTTCCGGAAAATGCGGCTGAATTTGAGTTCTCTGCAGAAGAACCTAACGGGCAGAGTGAGACCTCGTTTAGAGTGCCTGAGGCCCCATTATTTATTGTATCAATCATCACTGCTTCATCTGTTATCATTCTACCTCCCGGCGAACCGTCGGCTGATGCACTGAAGTCAAGTGCCCTTGTTGATTTCAGATTGTTATCAATCGCCGTCTTATCGCCGGTATCAAGGGAGAAGTCTTTGGAATATTTTGTTTCCCCACCTATTGCATTCGTATGTTCGTAATAACCAACAACCGTCTGATCACCGTTTGAGCCATCGGTCCAGTCAAGGTCATCCGAAGTAAGAAATGAGCCGATCACATCAACTTTTGTAGTTGTCCTGATATTAATTCCATCACCGCTTGTGGCCGGTGTATGGCCTGCACCAGCCGGCATACTAAACAGTAGAATTAAAAACAGTAGTATACCCCCTACAGCTCTACTGGTGCTATCAGCCAAAGAAAATTCTCCGGTAATTCTACGATAATCTTTCTCGCATCTATCTATATCTGTTATTCATTTAGAAACTTCGTGTCCTCCTACAGATAGCACATGAGTATTTTGTAATTACGCGATTTCATTTATAAAAATGGCGAAAATCCCTTTTTTTTAAAAGGCAAGTATAAATATGAGATTACCTAATTTTATAGTGAAGGTAATGCTATGATAATTGAACCATTCATGATGCCACCATCGATGCTTGTATTTTCTCCGGCACCACCTCTGACTGTGATTACATCGTCAGCAAGCTCGGTTTTATCTAATGTAACGCCCGTTGTAAATCCGTATTTATGGATAAATGTTTTCATATTTCCACCAATGATTACAACAGTCTATTCCCTGACACATACCATAATTCAGCTTGCCGGCCTCGTATGTCTTGGAATCCATCTCTAAAAGCCAAACCTCTTTTTAGCAGTTCCGTCGAATAAGTATTGTTGACTTTATGCGTCCGACTTATCTCGGGAAGATTCTGCTTCATTGGTGTGATAACTGTTTTGTGCCGGTTCTAGCTCCTCTCTGCTCGTGTGGCTCTGCAACAAGGGAGGTGTGCATCACTCCTCCGGGGGATGCAAGGCCTGCTTTTCCTTATGACATCAGATTCATCAATAATATTTTTGAGGAGACATTTGGAGGTAATTTAATCCCGGATGGAACACTTGTACTTTTGAATAAAGCGCCGGACCCTGACAGGATGGAAGAAATTATAATAGGAGGTGCAGTTGTCGGTGCTATCCGTTATGACACAAAAAAACAAAGTTGGGAAGCATTACCCAGAATTTACTCATATTCTCTTGTAAAGCCTAAAAAAAGGTATATTATTGTAGATGATGGGGCCGTAACTTCCATTCGTGATGACGGTTCAAGTCTCCTTGCCCCGGGTCTTGTATTTATTGACCCTCATGTCAGGGCAGGAGATGAGGTTTATCTTGTCTCAAAAAATATGGAATGTATAGGTGTAGGCCGCGCTAAAGTAGATGCAAAAACCGCCTTGACTATGAAAAAGGGAAGTATTGTTAGGACGAGAAAAAATGCACCTGCCGTTTTCAAAGAGGGAAATGCTACATGGGATGACGCGGTACGTTCCAATCAACCTGCACTCGATGAATTTGTCAGTTCTTCCTGCATGTTTATAGAGAATGTTGTAAATGACAATCCGAATCTCTGCCTGACTATCTCTTATTCGGGTGGTAAAGACAGCCTTGCCACACTCCTGCTTGTCCTTCAGGTAGTTGGGAAAGTTCCAATGCTATTTGCAGATACAGGATTTGAATTTAAGGAAACTTATGAGAATATTGAGAAAGTAAGTAAGTTATATGATCTTCCAGTCATCAGGACTGATGGAAATACTAAATTCTGGGAGCGTTTTAATGAGGAAGGGCCCCCGGCAAGGAATTTTCGCTGGTGTTGCAGGGTATGCAAATTAAACCCGCTTTCAGAAATCATCAATGCCAAAATTGGTAACTGCCTCACCTTTGTAGGCCAGAGAAAATATGAATCACAAACAAGAAAACAGAGTCCACGCGTATGGAGAAACAGAAACATCCCTGCCCAACTTGCATGTGCCCCGATTCAACACTGGACAGCACTTCATGTATGGCTGTACATTATGCAGGAAAAGGCCCCATATAATATTCTCTATGAACAGGGCCTTGATAGGATCGGCTGTTACATGTGTCCGTCGTCAGATCTTGGTGTAATTGAGCATGTAAAGCAGTCACACCCGCAACTTTGGTGTGAATGGGAAGAGAAAGTCATTAAATGGGGTATTGAACACGGTTTCCAACCAGGTTGGGCAGAGAACGGCGGTTGGAGAATTCGGGGGCAGAGTGGCTATGAAACAGATAACAATTGTTGATTATGGTCTTGGAAATCTCAGAAGTGTAAAGAAGGGTCTCTCAAAAGCGGGTTCATCACCAATAATTACAAGCGACCCTGAACTGATTTCGGGTTCTGATGGCATTATTCTTCCTGGAGTTGGTGCTTTCCGTGAAGGTATGGCTCAACTCACTCCACTTAAGCAGGCAATAATCAGGCGGTCAAAGGAAGTCCCACTTTTAGGTATATGTCTTGGGATGCAGATGCTTTTGGAATGGAGTGAAGAGCATGGACGTAATGAGGGTCTGGGTTTGATCCCAGGGGATGTCAGGCGGTTTCCTCACAAAGAGGGGTATAAAATTCCACACATGGGCTGGAACTCAGTTACGATAGAGAAGACCGATGACCCTCTCTTTTCTGGCATTAATTCAGGGGAGTATTTTTACTTTGTTCATTCCTACTTTGCCTCAACAAGAAGTGAATATACACTGGCATCGACTGAATACATAACTGACTTTGCCTCGGCAGTTTCAGATAATTCTGTTTATGGACTTCAGTTCCACCCTGAAAAGAGTGGGTCAGCCGGACTAAAGGTTCTTAAAAACTTTATCGATATCCTGTGAATTCCATTGACCATTTTTGAAGTACCGGATGATAAAAATCAGAGGGGATAATTGTTCACTTCTTTTATCACATTCCCCAGATCGTTATCTGGAACCGGATCGGATGTTTTTCTGTCCCTTCATAGACCCGTGTCTCCAGAAATATCTTCTGCTCCCATGGTTTTTCCTCATCCCGGTCAAAGATGATCAGATGGGCCTCATCTGCACCGCATGTGTCCGCATACTTCCAGGTCTGTGCCATCCCGCTGCTGATCGTCTGCTCACGGGACCGGCGGAGAATTTTCAGTTCGATGATTATTCTCTGATATGATCCATCCTTCAGGCGCCAGAGAATGAGAAGATCAGTCCGTGTTCTGCCAAGCCCGTATTCGCGATCTATCCGCCCTCCTTCATTAATAATCCGCTGAAGGAATGCCTGAATGAGAATATGAGGGCCGGCTTCCTTATACTGAAACCGCTCAATCCAGACCTCTGAATTCTCCCTGAAGAACTGTCTGAAAGATTCAAGAAGGCTTGATATCTTGAGCCGGCCCTCTTCGTCAACGAACCAGGACTGCTGAATTGACATCCCGGATTGACTCTCCCAGGCGAGCTGCCGGGGTATTATCTCCTGATAGATCCGGTTTGAGATCATAATTTCTCCGTTGCTTGCCTGGGTGATCAGACCAAGATCCTGAACATATTCAATATCATCAGCACGAAGTATCCCTTCATAGACGTCTCCCATGAGAATCGGCTCTATTACCCGTCTCACCCGTTCCTCCCTGAGTTTGTCTGCGAGTTGATCGAGGTGAGTCTCCCGCCTGAGTATCAGACGTTCCTTTGCCTCTTCTACCATCAATGATGTAATCGGATTCTTGCGATCTTTTCCCTCTTCGAGTTCAAAACAGGTCTCGTAGGCAAGGGCATTGACAAGCCAGGGCTGGCCGGAGGTCAGGTGCCAGATAGCATCCAAAGCAGCAGGCTCAAAGATCTGCCCTGTCTCTTCGGTATGTTGCAGGCAGAGGGTACAGATATCTTCAGCTGAAAAGTTACCAAGGCTTAAGGATTTTGCCTTGATATTAAATGCACTCCCGCCGGTGATGATCATCTTTTCTTTGTCTGAATGAATCCGATAATCACGCACATCACGAACCCCGCAGAGGATAACGGATGAGGGAAAGGAGGCAGGTCTTTGAGGATATCCTGATCTGATCTGACGAAGAAGGGAGATGAGAGTATCTCCAACCAGGGCATCTATCTCATCGATGAGTAAAATAAGGGGTTTGGTAAGGTGCTGGCACCAATATACAAGAATCGCTTTTAATGCAGCATCTTCGCCATATTCATCAATAGCTGAACTGATCACTCCCCTGAATCTCTCCTCTTCAAGAGTAGGTCCAACCTGAAAGGAGAGTTCACTAAGGATCGCCCGCATCCCCCGCTTTACATCTCCTCTTGCACTTTGACCTGCCTCAATATTTACATACACGGCGTAATAGTGCTCTTCATGGTTGAGATAATCCCGCAGAGCTAAAAGACAGGAGGTCTTTCCGCTCTGCCGAGGTGCATGCAATACAAAATATTTCTTCTGATGTATGAGATCCAGGATTTCAGATAGATTAAAGCGGGAGAGTGGGGGGAGACAGTAATGGTCTTTGCAGTCCACCGGTCCTGCAGTATTGAAGAATCTCATCCTATAGATACTTCAGCCGCTGGGAATATAGGTCTTCGGATAGCCCAAAATACCATCCATTGAGCAGAATATCCCAGCAGCATGGGTTCTGGTGCGTCTCCATAATCTTCCCATGAGTCAAAGCGATAGGTATAATTACCCTCCCCCAAACCTTTTGCAAGGAAAACGCATGTACGAACTCCTTGTCCATGGAGCCATCTTCGGCCGGCGGTCCTGATCAAAGACGGTAAACCTGATGTCAGGTTATTTTTGAACAATCATTATTTTGGTATAAGGAAAAGAGCTGATCTACGTGGAGTATCAGGGCTCCGTTCCGGTTATTTATTGATCCGGATACATTACCGGAGTTTGGAGTGATAGTCAGGGAGGCTATGGAAGGAGAGCATCAACACAGACAGGCCAGGGAGTAATTCCAGCTTCCACCGCCCCAGCTTGCAGATTCGCAAACGAGAGCATAAAGGCACATACCATAATGAGAATGGATAATATAAATCGAGTCCTTTTATCAGGGTATTATTTCGCATCCATTATACTTTGTATGTAGAAAGTCGGCAGAAGAAACTTTTTTGTCTCGAATTAACCTCTCAATTTCAGGTTTTGAATCGCAAAGTGCTTCAATCAGGCTTTCAACGCTTTCACAAATCAATTTCTGACCTTCAAGTGGCCAGGGTGACGTTATCTGTGCATAGAGACATCTTCCGCCACAGATGTTCAGGAGATGACAATTAACACATTCCCCGCAGGTTTCAATTTTTTTAAGATCAAGAGGGCTCGTTGTCTTAATATTTCCTAGATAATAATCTTTTAAGCCGACCATGGCAGGGCACGGAACTATCGTACCATCAGTCAGAATACTGTAGTTCGTATGACCGGCCCCGCAACGGAGCAGGGTCTTTCTTTCATGAAGGAGATCATCCATAATTCCCAGGAAGGGATACCATTTGAGAACCTTTCCGAAATCATTCATGTTCTTAACCCACTCAGTAACGAGTCTTTTTATTCCTGGGTTGTAATAATGGGTTATCCAGTCCCGAATATCCCTTAATTCGTAATCATTCCAAAAATTCGCATCCATCTGCCAGTGGATTGAGTCAAATAATAAACTGAGCTCATTATTGATGTGTAAAACAGCAGAGAAAATATCAGTATCTTCTGTAACTGTCATCCTTGCAATCAATTCACCGTCATAACCATTATCACGCACATATTGGATTGATCTAATAATTCTTCCGTAAGTCCCATTACCACGGTTTTTGTCTGTGAGTGTTCTGTCGCCGTCAATAGACAGAAGGATTACTTCCAGTTTTTCAAGAGTCTCTCTTTTTAATTCAGGCAGAAGGATACCGTTTGTTTGTATCATAAAACGACAGAAAGGGGCCCGCTTAACAATCTCTGTTACAAGGTCCGAACGGATGAGTGGCTCCCCTCCATAAAAGGTAAGAACCGGGGCTGGGTCGAGTGAAAGAAAATAAAGTAAATCTTCTAAATCTATTACAAATTCAGATGGAAGAGTCTCGTCTATACATAGATCATTGGAAAGAGAGGTAAAATCAGGAGAAAAGATCTTCTCCCTGCAGTAACTACAACAGAGATTGCATGTATCAGTCAGAAGCAGATGGTAGAACAAGTTCTGCACTAAAGGTCTCCTTGTACAGTTATCAAGGTTTAAGAGGGGACAAAGGGGATTTGATTTTAATAAAATTAATAGTTCCATTTACCTTTATATAATTGAAAATTCCGACAACAATATTAATGTCCCATGCATATTAGTCCACAATGATTCGGGTACTCCTTATCGATGATGAGCCTGCACTTATCGAGGTAGGGACACTTTTTCTTGAACGTAGTGGAACGCTTAGCATAGACAGTGCCATGAACTTCCAGTTAGCAATTGAAAAATTAAAAAATGAGAGTTTTGATGTCATTGTAGCTGATTATACCCTCCCATCCATTAGTTACCCTGAAATGTTTCAGGGGTTGCGTGTTTCAGGTTCAAGTGTGCCAATCATCATATTTACTGGAAAAGATAGAGACAACGAGATAGTTGATGCATTAAAATGTAAATCTGTTTATTATCTACAGAAATCAGGCCACCCAACAGAGCTCTTTTCAAAACTTGAAGAACTTATAAAGAAGGCTTATAAAGAATCTTCAGAATCTCCCTGAACTTCGCTCCTGTTCGCAGTACGCTTTTTTTGTAAACCTTTTATTCGCAAGGCCCTAATAAGGTCAAAAATTAAAAAGAGAGCAAGAACTAAAAACCCACCAGTTAAGAATGATAAAACCGGTGTTAAATCAATACCCGGTGTTTCTGCGGTTCTCATAACGGCAGGAACCGCAGCCATTGAAAAACTATCCTGCGCATTCATCATTTCTGAGCCCCCTATACCTTTTGAAAGCTGCTCATTTTCGATAAATGCCCGCATAATTAGTCCGGAAACTATCACGATACATGAAATAATTCCATAACGCATCAAAGTGTCCCTTACAGATGCCGGTTTTGAAGTGACAATGAAAAGTCTTTCTCTCTGCCTGTAATATTTTACCTCTTTTCCTTTAATGCTGAATTTCTGATATGCAATTTCGATAATTCCGGCTTCAAGAAGGTTTCGTATATGATATTGTATGGTCGGGATTGGAAGAGAAAGTTCATTTGAGATTTCACTTGAATTTTTCGGGCCGTTTGTAAGGATTGTAAGAATACTTCCTGCCGTTGGACTTGCTATCGCTCTTGCTATCAACTGGGCCTGTTCGTCTTCTGGTTTTAATATCAGGACTTCATCAGTCATTAAATGCAGCCGCTATTTTTCTCTTACCCTTATCTAACGCAGCATCAGCTTCATTTAAAAATATACCCGTGCCTTGTGCCATTTTTTGATTGCCACCACCTTTACCTCCAAGAATTCCACAGACTTCTGTCACGAGATCGTGGGCGCTCACGGATGGTGAACCGGATGTTGCAACGACCCGGCATGGATTTTCACTGTTCATAAAAAGTGTGATAACATTCTCTTTTGAAAGATTTTGTGCAAGCGCAGCAAGTTCACGTCCTGGAAGGTCAAGCTGCTTAACATAGACCATTTTTCCATGTATCAGTTCACCTTTGATTGTTCCCGTTTCAAGATCAACTATTCGCTTTCCCAGCTTTTCAAGTTCTTTTTTCTGTTCTTTCCACTCGGAAAAAAATCTCGATGCAGACAGGGGCAGGTTCTCTCTCTGGACTGACAAGGTCTTTGCCGCGGAGTCAATAAGTTTGATTATCTCCTGAACTTTTTGAACTGCTGCAGACCCGGCAGTAAATTCGATGCGTTCAACACCGTCCTGGATATGTTCCACCCGGTCTATTTTGATAAATCCAACTTCACCTGTTCTGCGGCAGTGTGTCCCAGCACAGGCCTCCACATCGCCTGATACCTGTACAACACGAATCTCCCGGCCAGGAGGGACACCTCCCTGATAAAGTGAAAACCCATGTTTGGCTTCTGCCCTTACCCTGTCTTCAACTGAGATCCTTACAGATTCGTCCTGCATCACAATTCGGTTTGCCGCGTTCTCAATCTGGTTGATCTCTTCTTCTGTGATATGCTTATAGTGGCGGATATCAATTCGTGACCCTTCCATTCCTTTCTGTGCACCTGACTGGTGTATATGTGGCCCGAGGACCTCTTTAGATGCATGAAGCAGAATATGTGTGGCAGTATGGTGCCGCATTAGGGACCAGCGACGATTTTCATCGATCATCCCTTTTATACGCTCGCCGCGTTTTAAATTATTTGAGTCGGTTTTATGGATAATTACGTCTCCGATTTTGACTACATCCTCAATTCTTGCGACAATGTCTGACGAGATAATCATCCCGGTATCAGCAGGCTGACCACCACCCTCCGGGTAAAAAAGTGTCTGGTCGAGGACAAGAAATCCATCAAATGTATCAAGAATTGTTGCTTCAAACTCCATGTCTGCCGGAAGCTCATAATAAAGCCTTTTTGTTGCCGGAAGTTTCCGTAGCCTGTCATGATATTTTTCATATGGGTTATGAGCAATGCCCTCTTCAGAGGATGAATGCATATCTGCAACAAGCGAGTAAAAATTATCAGGGAACTCTACAACTGCAGACTCTGCAATTGCAATATCCCGGGTAATTTCGGGAGGTATGCCATGAGAATCGTACAGGGTGATCATCTCATTGAGTGGTATCCGCTCTGACTTACTCTTATAATTCCTTGCAAGTTTTTGTACTATCCTTGTACCACGTTCAAGAGTGAGACGGTATTTCTCAACTTCTCTCCCTACAATTTCCCTTACAAGCCCGAGTTCCTGCTCAAATGAGTCAAGCCCGATTCTCCTCATCTGGATCTCAATAAACTCTTCAAGAGGAGTATCGAGTTTTATCTCATTCATCATTCTGAGGGTTCTTCTGAGGACAAGTCGTGCAAGGTATCCTTCCCTGACATTGGAAGGCACGATACAGTCACCAAGCATGTAAGCAAGGCAGCGGGTATGGTCAACAATAGCATAAGCTCTTTCGATAGGATTCATCATCCGGTCAAGTTTTTCAACCGGAATATTGATCTCATGAGCTACTTTTTCACGGAGAGAATAGAGGTTTGGACCTGATATGTCCATTAAGCCGGCAAATTTTGCATTAAGGGAAAGAACTTTTGCATATTCCACATTGTCAAGATAATGCTCAAGACCTGCGTCAGACATAACCCTGCTCACAAGGTCAGGAAATATTGCGTCATATATTGTAGGAGAACCTTTTGAGGCCCATACAAATCTTTCCAGCCCATAACCTGTATCAACAACCCGGGTTTTCATTGGGAAGTACATCTCCCCGTTGAGATCTATTCCAGGAGCGTCGGTCTTGTTCCTGCCAAGGTTCATAAAGACAAGGGTTGCAACTTCAAGGCCCGCAATGAGGACTTCAACACTAGGCCCTGCATTACCCCCTCCGATCCAGGGGTGCTCTTTATAAGTGACTTTATTGAGTTCGCCACCGATAGAAGCTATAAACTGGTCGCAAAGTTCGACAGTTCGGTCTTTCCAGTAAATCTCTTCTGTATCTGTGTTAAAGGCATGGTGTGCCATCATCTCAAAAGTAGTCAGATGCCTTCCGGACCTGCCAACAGAATCGAGATCGTTAAGCCGGATACAGGGTTGGGAGATTGTAAGCGGATTTGCCGGGGGAGGGACAATTCCTGCAGTTACATATGGCTGAAAGTCAGCTATAGATGCTATCGTGAGATAAATGTCATCACGCCACCTTGCTGCAACCGGGTACCGTCCAATTCGTTTATGTCCGTTTTTTTCATGAAATGACAGAAAAGCTTCTCGCATTCCATCAAGCGAATAGGACGAAAAGACAGGTGAACCAATAAATGAATATGGTTCACACGGTGCATCCCCGCATAAAGTACGCTCCGGGTCCCTTGTCCAGAAATTGGCCCCACACTTGGTACAGGTCTTTCTCAGAAGGTGTTCATTATGGAAATATTGAAGATTATACTCACTCTCTAACATTCTAAAGCCCTACGCAGTATCAGTTTATGTGATGTGTCTCATTAAAAGTGACGCAAAACTTTTATTCAGGTCTCTCTGTAAATATCCTGATACCACTGATCAATCTCAACAAACGATGATATGGCAGACGCAATATTAATTGCAAGGATATGAGCGCACACGGCTCCTCTCCGCTGAAAGTCCCTGCATGTACAGAAATCGCTTTCTACAATATGATCTTCTTTTGTACCTTTTACTACAAAAAAATCATTATATCTTCTTATCTTCCCCTCTTCCACAAGTTTCATTGCCTTTTCCCCTCTTTTCCCATATTTCCTCGCAATTTTTTCTCGGCATTGTGGAGAGAGGAATCCGGTTAACCTGAGTTCTTCCCATAAATCGGTCATATAGCCATTGAAAGAGAAGGGGGGTCATCAATAAACTCCCAGCCCATTCTCTCTGAAAGTGAACGCATACCTGGGTTCTCGAGTGCATAGTGAGTGGATTCCAGCAAAGGAATATGTGAACTCCGGATTACTGAATGTTTTAGTTCTGAAGAAAGGAAAGAGGTTGCTCCAAGGCTGCATGCCTCTTCAATCAGGTCCAGAGAAAACCCGCTCCCTCCGACAATTGCGAGAAATGAAAAGTCAGGAATTCCCCCGTAAACTCTTAAAGGCCCAAGAATATTTGAAACCTCATTTAATGACATGGGACAGTTACCAATAACACCAAGTGACATTTGCACCCGGGAGGAAAGGCAGAGCATATCAGCAAGCGTGTCATTTATTCCTGAACCTGCCCGATCAAAATTCGTGTGCATCACGTAGAGGTTGATCTCATTTGAAAGCAAGACCCCGAGAAGCCTTGCGTTTTCACCGGTAACTGAAGTAACCGGCGTGAATAGAGGAGTATGATGGACCACAAGCATATCCACACCAAGATCTACTGCCCTTTTTGCGACATTAACTGTGGCATCGAGCGCACAGCAAACCTTCTTTACTTTGGTTGAGCCTTCTACAATGAGTCCCGTTCTGCCCACATCAAAATCAAGTGCAAGTAGAGGAGGAGCAATCTCTTCAAGCATCCTTACAATTTCAGCCCTGTCCATACAGGGTTATGTGGAATATGGATATTTATGACTTAGCAGAGGGAACAGGTGTTCATATATATCACAAGCGCTTCAACACTTCTCTATGAAAAAGTCCATTGATCTCATAAATGAGAGGATCAGGGACGGTAATGCTCATGTTGTGACCGCTGAAGAGATGCCACTCATTGTTACCGAACTTGGTGAGGAGGAGGCGCTCAAAGAAGTAGATGTCGTTACTACCGGGACATTCGGGGCTATGTGTTCTTCAGGTGCATTTCTGAATTTTGGCCATGCAGAACCACCTATCCGTATGGAGAGGGTCTGGCTCAACGATGTTGAGGTATTTGCGGGTCTTGCGGCTGTAGATGCTTATGTTGGGGCAACCCAGCAATCAACAACCCAGCAGTCTGTTTATGGCGGGGCTCACATTCTTGAAGACCTGATAGGAGGAAAGTCGATAGAACTCAGAGCCATATCTCACGGTACTGATTGTTACCCACGCCGCACAATCACAACTCAACTTGTCCTTGATGATATGAATCAGGCAATAATGGTCAACCCCAGGAACGCGTACCAGAGGTATAATGCCGCCACCAACACCACAGACAGGACACTGCATACCTACATGGGCATGCTTCTCCCGCATGGCGGAAATATAGCTTACTCTGGCTCAGGAGTCCTGAACCCTATTTCAAACGACCCAAAATTCAGGCTTATCGGAAGCGGTGTCCCAATCTTTCTCGGAGGTGCCATCGGAACAGTTGTAGGTGAAGGAACACAACACTCCCCTGCCGGAGCGTTTGGTACCCTGATGACATGCGGTGATATGAAACAGATGTCAAATACATTTGTCAGGGCTGCAACAATGCATGGATATGGTGTAACTTTGTACCTTGGTGTCGGAGTCCCGCTTCCTATCATTGATATTGAATCAGTCCGCAGTACAGCAGTAACTGACCGGGATATCAGTGTAGACATTCTTGATTACGGTGTTCCGAGCAGTAACCGGCCATCTATCAGGAAAGTGACATATGAAGAACTGAAGTCAGGTATGATAACTATCAATGGAGAAGATGTCCGCACTTCCCCTCTTTCAAGTCTTAAGCGGGCAAGAATTGTTGCTGACACTCTGAAGGACTGGGTTAAAGCAGGAAAAATGCAGCTTACACTTCCTGCAGTAAGGATTAATCCGGATAAAGCAGGAAAACCGATGCGTGAAACTGCCCATGTTCCACGTGTAATCGATATTATGGATCGCAGGTTCATTCCGATAGATGAAGAGTCCCCTATAAAAGTTGCAGCTGAGACCCTTCTAAAGGACGAGACAAATCACCTGCCGGTAGTGAACAAAAAAGGTCAGCTTGTTGGTATTGTAACTACGTATGATGTATCAAAAGCGGTGGCGAGACCAGGTAACAAGACCTGTGTACGAGATATAATGACTAAAAAAGTCATTACAACAAATCCGGACGAAGCTGTTGATGTCGCAATACAAAAACTTGAAAGGCACAACATAAGTGCACTTGCTGTTGTAGACCGCGAGAATAAAGTGGTTGCAATGCTCACTGCAATTGCTCTTGGAAAATTATTTGAACAGAGGTGGTCACGTTGAAGCTCCTTGTTTCTGTTTCCAGAAAGCAGGGGAAATACCCAATCATCGCACAAGTTGTGAAAGAAACAGGAGTCCTTGTAAATGTTGAAAGGGCAATGATTGACTCGCATGAAGGGGAACTCTTAATCGATGTACCTGATGACTCATGCGAACTTGTACGACAGAAAATTGCAGGCCTGGGAGCATCTGTCCGGATTCTTGATAGGGGGATAAGGATAGACACGCGTGAATGCGTCGATTGTGGGGCTTGTATCAGCATATGTCCGCAGGAAGTCTTTAGTTTTGGAGATGACTGGGGAATTCTTGTAGAAGAAGAGAAATGCGTGATCTGCGGAAAATGCGTCATTGCCTGCCCTCACTCTGCCCTTTTTTTGTCTGGCGAGATACCAGAAAGGCCTTTTTAAAAGGAAAAAGACAAAGGTCGCCCAGAAGTCATGTCTCCTTTCAGCAAGGTAAGCAATTGTGCGCTCAGTGGACAGGCAACCATCAACAAGGCTGTTTTTAATTCCAAATCAATGTTTTTATTCTATTGAAGTCTGTTCATCTATCCATGTTAGATACGTTTTTTCACCTTCAATTATTGGAATTACTATAACCTCTGGGACCTCGTAACTGTGAATTTTTTTTATTTTTTCAATAACACCTGGCACCAGCGCTTTTTTTGTTTTAATAAGAAGCAAATCCTCGTCATCATTTACCACTTCTCCCTTCCAGCGATATACAGACCTGACAGGGTGTATGTTAACACAGGCGGCAAATCGCTCATCAACAAGTGTATGTGCAATTTTACGCGACTGTAACTCACTGCAGGTCGAAAGAATAAGTACATATTCGTCCATAATTTTCCTGTTAAATTAAAATGGTCACAGATTGAATATATAAAGACTATGTATTCAAGGAGACTTGACAGGCTCCCTCCCTATCTCTTTGCAAGAATAGATGAGATGAAGTCGAAAAAACAACAGGAAGGCGTGGATGTTATCGACCTTGGCGTCGGTGACCCGGATCTTCCCTCACCACCCCATGTGGTCGATGCACTTTGTAAAGCTGCAAAAGACCCGGTTAATCATCACTATCCCTCATATGCAGGACTTCCGGTCTTTCGGAGTGCTGCTGCGGATTGGTATAAAAAACGATTTGGTGTAAGCCTTGATGGCGAATCAGAAGTTATCTCATTGATGGGCTCAAAAGATGGCATTGCCCATTTTAACGAGGCATTTGTGAACCCTGGAGATTATGTACTGTGCCCTAGTCCGGGTTATCCTGTATACCAGACTTCAACTCTCTTCTCAGAGGGTTCTGTATATGCAATGCCGCTTAAAACTGAAAATAAATTTATCCCGGTATTATCTGATATCCCGTCTGAAGTTGCAAAAAAGGCAAAAGTTATCTTTGTAAATTATCCCAATAACCCCACGTCTGCAATAGTAACCTCTGGTTTTTACAAGGAACTTGTTGATTTTGCCTCTGACTACAATATTGTGGTTGTTTCAGACAATCCTTACTCAGAGATCTCATTTGATGGATACAAAGCTCCATCTTTCCTTGAGACCTCTGGTGCAATGGAAGTTGGAGTTGAGATGCATTCCCTTTCAAAGACATACAACATGACCGGATGGCGGATCGGCATGGCGTGCGGGAATTCAGATATTCTGGAGGGCCTTGGCCGTGTAAAATCCAATGTGGACTCAGGTGTGTTCAATGCAGTACAGATAGCAGGTGCAGCGGCTCTATCCGGTCCCCAGGACTGCGTCAGGGAAGCGTGTTCGATTTATAAGGAGCGCAGGGACGCACTTGTAAATGGCCTGTCAGAATTGGGATTTAAAACTGAACCCCCCAAAGCAACATTTTATGTCTGGCTTCCGGTAAAAAACAGCATTGGATTTGCCGCTTCGCTTCTTGAAAAAGCAGGAATTGTAGCAACCCCGGGCGTGGGATTTGGAAGTGCAGGGGAAGGCTATGTAAGATTTGCAATAACACGGACAAAAGAGAGGATCCTCGAAGCAGTTGAACGGATGAAGGGGATATCGATATGAAACTACCTTCGCACCTGACTGTCAGCAATAATAATCTCTTTATCGGGGGGCATGACTGTAACCTGCTTGCAAGTGAATACGGAACTCCGTTGTATGTTACATCAGAAGATCGCATCCTCCAAAACTATTCTGACTTTTTTAAAGCACTTAAAACTCATTACGACCCGGTCAGGATATTGTATGCAGCAAAAGCCAATGGGAACCTGGCCATTTTTCGTGCTCTTGCACAACTTGGGGCCGGTGCAGATGTTTTCTCGACAGGCGAACTAAGACTTGCAGAGATTGCAGGCATGCCTCACGACAGACTTCTTTTCAATGGGAGTTCAAAGACAAAAGAGGACCTCGCACTTGCAGTTGAAAAAGGCGTAACCGTAACACTTGATTCAATTGACGAGCTCCATAAACTTGACACTATTGCAGATGAGTCCAGATCAAAGGCACAGGTGTCATTTCGTGTAAACCCTGCAATCAATGTTCCGACGCACCCTAAGATAGCAACTGGTCTGTCCACAAGCAAATTCGGAATTCCCCACCAAAAAATAATTCCCGCTTATATGGAAGCGCTTTCATGCGAAAATATCACACCCGCGGGAATTCACTGTCACATAGGGTCTCAGATACTTGCAACTGAACCTTTCGTAAAAGCGACTGAAGTGATGATGCAACTAGCATGTGAACTTCACGACCTCTCTATCAGGTTTTCATTCGTTGACCTTGGAGGTGGTCTTGGAATACCTTACAGGCATGGTGTCGACAAAGCCCCCTCATACCGTGAATATGCAGATGCAGTCATGCCCGTCTTTCTTAAAGGAATTAAGGAGATGAACGAACACCCACAGTTATGGGTTGAACCCGGACGCTCGCTTGTCGCGGATTCGACAGTCCTCCTGACCCGTGTTAATTCAGTAAAAGAGGCACATAGGCGTTTTGTAAATGTAGATGCAGGGTTCAACCTGCTTATCCGCCCGACCATGTACGAAGCTTATCACGAAATCGTTGTTGCAAATAAAGCTGATTCACCCTGTACTGCTGAATATACAATAACAGGACCTATCTGCGAGACGGGTGACGTTTTTGCTGAAGGTCGTCTTCTTCCTGAAATAAAAGCCGGAGACCTGGTTGCTCTCCTTGACACTGGAGCATACGGTTTCTCAATGTCATCCCAGTACAACACCCGTCCAAGATGTGCCGAAGTGATACTCAAAGGGAGGGATAAATCCTTGATGCGGCGTAAAGAAACCATTGAGGATATAACCCGGACAATGGTCACTCCGCCCTGGCAGGACGAACCCCGCAGGTCCTGATGAATTTTCATTATTCCCTTGTTGATGATCTAATGACAAGGGAGGAGTTTGAAAGGAGGACTGAACAGAAAATGGAGAGCTGTGCGGGTCTAATTGATGAGACTACCGCATCTCTGCTAGTAGTAACAGACTGCGGGAGAGAACACATTAAAATTTCAGGCCTTCGTGCGCGTTCGAGTCTTTTCTCATTTTATGGGAAAATTGTTGAAACTGGAGAGCCCAGGATCTTTGACCGGGAAGACGATGAAAAGGGGTGTGTTTCAAAAATTACCCTCCGGGACGAGACCGGGGATGTCCGGATTGTCCTCTGGGACGAAAAAGCAATGCTTGTAAATGAGGTTGCAATCGGTGAAGTTTTAGAGGTGATTGGGCGTCACAGTCCAAAGAACCGGTATGAAATCATTGCACTCGCCCTACGCAAAGTCGATTTTGATATAAACTGTGAAATCGGCGCAGGTAAAATTGAAGACGAGGTTACTGACCTTGATGTAGTCATCATTTCTATATCTCCGGTCCGGACTTATACGAAACGGGATGGAACTATAGCGGAAATGCAAAACCTGCTCGTTGGTTCAGTTGAAGGGACAGCAAGACTTGCAGTATGGAACCCTTCACAAATAGAGGAGATGGAAGCAGGAATGACTGTCCGGTTCTCGAATGTCAGGTTGCAGGATAGGGGGCAGGGCAGGGAATACTCCTTCTCTGAAGATAGTGGCGTTGCACCACTTGACACTTCTGTTGAAGTTCCATTAACTCCTCTAAAATCCCTTGTTGTCAGAGAAAAATATTCAGTAAAAGGTATAATTCATTCACTTTCAAGGATTCGTTTTCTCACACTTAGGGATGGTTCTCCTTCCCGTGTTCGTGAGGGTGTATTAGTGAATGAAAGTGAAATGGTGAAATTTGATTTGTGGGGTGAACATGCTTCCGAACCTCTGTCCACTGGTGACACAGTGACGATGTATCATATGACAGTTAAGGCAGGAAGAGACGGCAAGCCATACCTTTCAGCCGGAATTTCGTCATTTATTGATCCTGAAAGAATGCCTCAAGTCCATTTTGAAGGCGAAGGCACAATTATTGAGACACCGGAAGGCACATTCTTTGATGATGGACGAGTCCGGTATCTTACAAATACAAATGAGCCTCATGGTTCTGAAGTCACAGTAAGTGGTTTTTTGTCAGGCAACAACCTCAATATCCTGAAAATTGCACCCACAAATTTTACATTGGACGAAATATTCAAACAGGTTCAGTCATTTAAAGAATATCTTGAGAAAGCAAATGGAAAAGAAGTTCACTTTCACACTCCGCAGAGCGAAGAGGTAATATGAATTCTCTAAAATGGTATTATGTGAAGTTGTATGGCAACAGGATCACTTGAACTGGAAGACATCCCGGGTGTAGGACCCACAACAGCAGAGAAATTACGTGAAGCAGGATTTGTATCTGTTGAGAGTATAGCAACTGCGTCACCTCTTGAACTATCTGAGACCGCAGAAATTGCAGAAGCGACTGCAAAAAAGATGATCAAGGCAGCAAGGGAACTTGCCAATATTGGGGGCTTTAAAACCGGACAGGACGTTTTTGAGCAGAGAAAAGGAGTAAAGAAACTTAAAACCCTTGTCCCTGACCTTGATGAACTTCTTGGAGGGGGTCTTGAAACACAGGCAATTACTGAACTGTATGGTGAATTCGGGTCAGGAAAAAGTCAGATAGTCCATCAGCTGGCAGTGAATGCCCAGCTTGATGAAGATGACGGAGGGCTGCACGGCAGTATCATCTACCTTGATACCGAAAACACATTCAGGCCTGAGCGTATAGAGCAGATGGTAAACGGACTTGAAGTCGCAAAGCTTGATCTGGATGATGTCCTCCCAAGGATCCACGTTGCACGAGCTCATACATCTGACCACCAGATGCTGCTCGTTGAAAGTGCACATGAACTTGCAAATGAATTAAAAGGGGGAGACTATCCTGTCCGTCTCTTTATCATCGATTCGCTTACCGGTCATTTCAGGGCCGAATACGCGGGAAGAGGGACACTTGCGGCACGCCAGCAGAAATTGAACCGCCATATGCATGAACTCTTTAAACTTGTCGATGAGCATAATGCCGTTGCACTTGTTACAAATCAGGTCATGTCAAACCCGGCCGTGTTCTTTGGGGACCCTACAAAACCTATTGGGGGCAATATTGTGGGACATTCAGCGACATTCCGGGTCTATCTCAGGAAGAGTAAAGGCGGTAAAAGAATAGCACGCCTTGTGGACAGTCCGAATCTCCCGGAAGGTGAAGCAACATTCATTGTTGAAGAGGCTGGAATTAAGTCGTGTTAAAAGCTCTTATTACTGATGTTGACGGGACCATTAGTGGTCCCGATCGCGAACTATGTCTTGAAGCAGTTCAGGTGATCCGCTCTCTTGTACTTTCAGGTGTTCCGGTTATTCTTGCGAGTGGTAACACAGCCTGCTTTATGGACGCACTCTGTAAGATGATAGGTTCAGAGGGAACTTTTATCGGCGAGAACGGAGGTATTTTTCGCATTGGCTATAAGGGCGAGATATTCATTCGAGGGGACAGGAGTGCGACGAAACGATGTCTTTCCGTTATCACCAATGTATTGAAAAAAGAAGGGCTTGATCTTGAGCTCTTCAGTCACAATTATCGTTTTTCTGATATTGCATTTGCACGCACAGTCCCAATAGAACATATAAAGAGACTCATATCGGATGATTCTGTTGCAGTTGTTGACACCGGGTATGCAATCCATATTCATAGTAAGGGAGTTTCAAAGGGTGCAGCCATGGTTGAAATTGCAAAGATAACCGGCCTTGCTGCTTCTGATTTTCTTGCAATAGGTGACGGCATTAATGATATTGAAATGTTCCGGGTTGCAGGAAAGGGTGCAGCATTGAAAAATGCGCATAAAGAACTGAAAAAAGTATCTGATTACGTTTCACAAAATATGTACGGAGAAGGTTTTATAGAATGTGTCCGTTTATTTTTACCTCATCTCCTGGCTAATGACCGATCAACCACGATATAGTCTTTTATATCTTTTACGGAGTCAAAAGTTATTGTAAGTCTGTCTCCATCCACCCGGTATCCTGCAGTATCAAAGGAGGGGTCAGGATATATAATCAAATCAACAAGCATTCCAGTATCAAAGTCAACAATGATATTCTTGAGAGTCCCGATCATCTTCCCGTCAGTTGTCATTATCTTCTTTTTTGAGAGGCTCCGGGCGAGAATCCGTGTCATATAATAGAGATCTATTTTTTAAATATTTAAATATGCACCGCGTCCGCGTTATCTCCCTTTATTTCCCGCGTAAATTTTACCGTTTTATTGTCCTTTTCGGAATAGACAGTATAGATATACAGTCAATCATCGAAGGGCAGGATTTTTTAGTAGAAGGACATAGTTTGATAAAGACTTTGAGGGGTAGTAAACAGACATGTTCCTGACTATCTCAATTGTTCAATGATGATACATGCCAAATCAGATCCGGTTTATCCTTGTTGAAGACTCCCCATATGATGAGGAACTTCTGCTTAGATGGTTAAAGAAAGGAGGATATCTTCCTATATACACCCGTGTCTATACCCTTGACGGCCTACGTGATCTTATTATTTCTGACCTTTCCTGGGAGATAGTCCTTTGTGATTTTAAGCTTCCTGGGTTTACAGCATTTGATTCACTAAAACTCCTCAAGGAATTGGCTCCTGACCTGTCAGTGATAATAGTATCCGGAAAAGTCGGGGAAGAGATAGTTGTCGACCTCATGAAAGCAGGAGCAAAAGACTTTGTCTCAAAGGATAAACTTGAAAGGCTTATCCCGGTAATAGAGCGTGAACTATCTGAATTAGCGGTCAGGGAAGAGAAACAGAATGCTGAAGCAGCACTTAAAGCAAGCGAGGAACGGTTCAGCACAATTGCAAACAATTCTGAAACAATCATTTATGAAATTAAAAATAACTGCTTTGTTTATAGTAATCCGGCATGTTTAAGCCTTTTAGGTTATGACAGCGTTGAACTATCAGAGTACTCTTTTCTTGATATTGTTCATCCTGATTTCAGGAAAAGTATATCAGGATTGATTAATCGCCAGTTAGAGGAGAAAGTGCCGTTCAATACTGTTGAGTTAAAAGTCCTGACAAAAGGAGGTGAAGAAAAATGGTTAAAAGCTTCTCATTCATTAATTATTCGAAACCAGGACGTCTCAATTATAGGCTCCGCTCTTGATATCTCGGCGCAGATGTTACTGGAAGAATCTTTACGTGAGATGGCGGAAGTCTTTCAGTACGCCCAAATTGGTATCATTACAATGCAGGGTGGGTTTAACCGTCCTGTCCTGATAAATGAAGCATATGCAAGCCTTCATGGATACACAGTCCCCGAAATTGAAAACGTTCCATTTTTGGATCTTATCAGTCCTTGCGTCAAAGAATATTCGGAGAAACAAATAAAAGCAGCAGAAGAGACAGGACATCACGTATTTGAAGCAGAACATATAAGAAAAGATGGGTCTACATTCTTTGCATTAAACGATGTGACCGTATTTTATGGATTGTCAGATAAAAATTTTTCTGCTATTGTTCTCGTCCAGGATATTACTGCCCAGAAAGAAGCTGAAAAATTGCAGAGAGAACAGAAAATTTTAAAGGAATCCGAAAAACGACTTAAAGATATAATAAACTTTTTTCCGGATGCCACATTCATAATTGACAAGGAACAGAAAGTAATATTCTGGAATAAAGCAATGGAACACCTGACAGGTGTAAAATCTGAGGATATTCTTGGAAAAGGGAATTATGAATATTCACTCCCATTTTATAATGAACGTAGGCCGATTCTCATTGATCTGATTCTTGAACCTAAATCAGAAGTGCAGAAAAAATATACGGAATTAAAATTTTTAAAAAATTCTATAGTTGCAGAAACCTGCATCCCAGATTTTCAGGGCTCTACGGTCTATCTATGGGGAATTGCAAGTCCTCTCTATGATGAGGACGGTGAGATTACTGCAATAATCGAGAGTATCCGTGACGTAACAGACAGAAAGACAGTAACAATTGAATTAAAAAAAGCACATGACGAACTTGAAGACCGGGTCCGTGAAAGGACCGCACAGCTTTATGAGAGCGAAGAGCGTTTTTTTGCTCTTGCATATAAAACAGACAATTTTATATTTGAAGTGAGGGGAGATAACTTTGTTTATTGCAACCCGGCTACAATTCGTGCAACCGGTTATTCGTACGAAGAATTACTAGATAAACCATTCTGGGAATTTTTTCATCCTGACTATCAGAATTTTGTTAGAAATCTCGCAAATAGACGTTATAAAGGTGATAAAGTACCTTCTTCTTACGACGTAAAGATAATTACCAAAAGTGGGGAAGAACGCTGGTTTCATGTCTCCCCGGCACTTGCAATACGAGATAAGATTCAGGTGATAATTGGGTCTGGTTTTGATATAACTGATAGAATCAATATAGAAAACGAGTTGCGACAGAGTGAGGAGCGTTACAGGCATGTTATTGAAGATCAAACTGAATTTTTAATAAGGTTCTATCCGGGCGGTGAGATCTCATTTATCAACCATGCTGTCAGTAAATACTTTAATCTGATTTCGGAAGATCTTATAAGATCTAATTTCTTTTTATTAGTCCCATCTGATATGGTTAAAAAAATAAAGGATAATCTTTCAGCACTTACTAACCCGGAAGATATACGTATTATTGAATATCCATTTTCCAAAGATATTGATACTCTCCGCTGGCACCAATGGATATTTCATGGGATTTTTGATTCTAACGGAAAATTTTTTGAGATTCAGGCGACAGGAAGGGATATTACCAAACTAAAACTTGCTGAAATTGCTCTCCGGGAAAGCGAAATTAAATATAGAAATCTTGTTGAGAGCCTGAACGAAGGAATCTGGGCTTTAGATACTGAAGGGATTACAAACTTTGTAAACTCACGAATGTCAGAAATGCTTGGATACAATTCTCGTGAAATGATAGGAATTTCCTATTACTCGTTTGTCCCTCAATCTCTCCACGAAGATGTCCATGAATCGCTTGAAAGGCGGAGAGCCGGCATTAAAGAAAGGTATGAGATCTTCCTTCTGAAAAAAAACGGGGACCTTATATCTGCAGAACTTTCTGCATCTCCACTTTTTGATAACAAGGGGGAATATGCAGGATCATTTGCAGTGGTCGTAGATATAACTGAACGTAAAATGACCCAGGAAGTTATTGAGCAGTATACCAGGGATTTAGAAAGTAAAAATCGTGCACTGGAGGAATTACAGAACAATCTCTCTAAAATGAACAGAAATCTTGATCAGATGGTGATAGAGAGAACGGCTCAGGTGGAAGAGCTTCTCAAACAGAAAGATGAATTTATAAACCAGCTGGGTCACGACCTGAAAACTCCTCTAACTCCCGTTGTTGCCCTCATTTCTGAACTTAGAAATGAAGAGCATGGCGAATACTCTGTAAAACTTCTTGACGTAATCTCTAATAACATCAGTTATATCCGCACAATAGTCGATAAAACTTTGAAGCTTGCTAAACTGAATACCCTTGGGTTTCAACTGGAGATAGAGGAGTTTGACCTTGGAAATGAGATCCTTTCGGTTCTTGAATACCATCATCATGAATTCCGAAGACTTGGGATAACAGCAAAAATGGAATTTGAAGAGACTTTGTTTATTAAAGGAGACAGGATCCTTATTCGCGAACTATTTGAAAATCTTATCTCTAACTCTATTCATTATATGGGACAAAATGGAGGTTCAATTATAGTTCGTGGTGAAAGAATGGATGATTATCTTCGTATTTCAGTCATTGATACCGGTATTGGACTAGCAAAAGGTGAATGCCTGAAGGTTTTTGATGAATTTTATAAAGCAGATTTTTCCCGTCATGATAAAAATTCTATAGGTCTCGGACTTACTATATCTCAAAGAATCGCAGAGAGTCATCATGGGATTATAACAGTTAGATCAGATGGAAGAGGAAAGGGATCTACATTTATAGTAGAATTTCCAATCAGAGAGTAGAGTTAAATTTGCATGACTCCAGTAGAACTCAATTAAAATTACAATTTAAGGGACTTGAAGAAAAATGGCAGATAATAAAAAGAAAAGTCTGATGATAGTAGATGATGATACTGATATTTTATTTACTATTGAGTCTATCTTCCAGAGAAGGGGTTTTGAAGTTTTTAAAGCTCAAAGTGGAGATGAATGCCTGGAGCACCTTGAAAATGGCTTTTTGGGAATCATTCTTATGGATGTGATGATGCCCAGGATGAACGGGTGGGAGGCAATAAAACAGATAGTCGAAAGAGGCTATTCGGATAAAGTCATAATATCAATGCTTACAGCAAAAGATGCCCCCGACCCTGACCTTGATTATCTTAAGGAATACGTAATTGATTATATTACAAAGCCATTTGAACCTCAGGAGCTTGTTGCTCTGGTTGATGATTACCTTAGTCTTTTATGACCAATATGGAACAAATAATGAAAGGACCGGATAAAATAATAGTAATAGGATCTTCTACCGGAGGGACACACGTTCTCTTCAACCTGTTTACAGACTTTCCAAGAATTAATGCTGCTATCCTTATAGTCCAGCATATGCCTCAGCAGATGAATAATCGTTTGGCAGCAAGAATCCAGTGTGGGACAAAAATGGAGGTCAGTGTAGCGACAGAAGGGTCGCCTGTCATCATAGGGAAAATTTTTATAGCACCTTCAGGAAGACATATGAAGGTCTTTCATGACAAGGAAATAAAGCTCTTTTGCGGAGAAAAAGTAAATTATGTCTGTCCATCAATTGACGTCCTTATGATGTCATTTTCAAAAAAATACCAGGGGAAGATTATGGGAATTGTCCTGTCAGGGATGGGAAAGGATGGAACCGAAGGGATTCGTCACATCAAGGAGATAGGAGGGCAGACCATTGTGCAGAATCCTTTATACTCCACTGTCAGGAGCATGCCCGAATCGGCAATTTTAAGTGGATATGTAGATAAAATTCTCTCTTTTGCTGAGATAAAAGAAAGTATGGTGGAGTTTGCAGGTTCCTGAAGAGGACCCGCAGGCAATATTATTCTACTAACGTAACTTGAATTTTGTTACTTCCTTGTTCATTACGTCAACAGCTTCATTGATCTTCTTAATAATATCAATTATCTGGTCCACAACGGCAAGAGCTTCCTCGCTTGTCGCTGAAGAATGAAGGGCATCATCTGCTGTCTTCTTGACAAGCACACTCATTTCGTTCACACTTGCCGTGATCTCTTCAAAACTTGCAGCCTGTTCTTCTGTAGCACTTGCAACCGAGACCATATTCTGATTTATAGTGTCAACAGATTGTGTAAGGTGCGTAAACGCCTTTAAAGTGTCAGATAAAGCACTATTTCCCTCATTTACTGCTTTTCCTGCATTTTCCATTGCGTTTGCAGCACTATCTGTCTTCTTTTGAAGGCCACTTATCATATCAGAGATCGACTCAGCAGATACACGGGATTCCTGTGCAAGAGATTTTACTTCACTCGCCACAACTGCAAAACCCCTGCCGGCATCACCTGCCCTTGCAGCTTCAATAGCAGCATTAAGGGCAAGAAGGTTGGTCTGGTTGGCAAGATCTGTAATAATGCCTACAATTTTGCCAATTTTATCCATTTCGCTCTTGATTTCCTTAACAATCGTCTCGATTTCATGCGAAGACTTTGTAATACTAATCATTCCAGTCTCAGCATCACCCGCATGTTTAGATCCTTCCATTGCGAGATTATTTGCATCAAGACTTAACCTTGCCACAGCATCGGCATTCTGCGAAACAGCAGAGACTGTTGTTGTCAGGTCAGCCATTGCACGCAGGACCTGATTGATCCCATCTTCACTCTTCTCGGCATTCCTGCTTACTTCGTCAGCATTCTTTGCAATTTCATGGGCCCCTCTGCTCACATCGGAAACTCCGACATGTGCCGTGTCAGCATTCTTTGCAAGGCTGATTATCTCCTGTTTCAGACTATGGATAGTAGATGAAATGCCATCTCCGATTCTGTCAAGCGATTCCTTGAACCGCTTAAATTCACCTTCCACTTTTATATGTTCATCAAAATGTGAGGTTAGATTACATTGGGAATATTCATTACAAATCCGCATCCCCTCATGAAGAGGAATGACAACCCAGTCAAGAGTTTCATTAATTCCATTAACTATCTCTGCAAATTTACCTAAGTGCCTGGATTTATCCGCTTTCTTATCCAGGTCTCCTCTCTTTGCAGCACTGGCAAGGTTCTGGGTATCTTCAATAAGGAGGTTTATAGCATTGATACACTGGTTCAGGTTGTTTTTAATTTCATTGAAGTCACCCTTATAATTATCAGTGATGTGTTTGGGAATATCCCCTTTGCTTATACGGTCCACATACTCTGCAGCAACATTTAGCGGGCCGATGAACGCGTCAAGCATTGCATTGATCCCATCAATCATCTTTCCGTTAAGTCCGTGATATTTGGTGGAGTCCGCTCTTACGTCGAGTTTACCTTCAGTGGCTGCATTGATAAGGAGTTGAATGTCGCCATTTCTCATATTCACAACGTCAATGAGTTTATTTAAATTATTTTTAATCTCATTGAAATCTCCTTTGTAGTTATCTGTTATTTTTTGTGGAACATCTCCTTCACTGATTCGTTCAATATACTCAGCAGAGACATTGAATGGGCCGATGAAAGTGTCAAGCATTGCATTAATACCTTCAATCATCTTTCCGTTAAGTCCGTGGTATTTGGTGGAGTCCGCTCTTACGTCAAGTTTACCTTCAGTTGCTGCACTTATAAGAAGTTGAACATCCGCATTTCTCATATTCACGACATCAATGAGTTTATTTAAATTATTTTTAATCTCATTGAAATCTCCTTTATAAGTGTCTGTAATTTTCTGTGGGACATCTCCTTCACTGATTCGTTCAATATACTCAGCAGAGACATTGAATGGGCCGATGAAAGTGTCAAGCATTGCATTGATCCCATCAATCATCTTTCCGTT
>CAIYHQ010000129.1 GCA_903926075.1 uncultured Methanomicrobiales archaeon | reverse complement strand
TCATCAGCAACTTTTTCCCAGTCATCAGTAGGATGCCCATCAGTTAGCAAAAATACAAGTGGTTTATAATCTCCCTTCTGTTTTGCCGATGTATTTTTAACGATCTCCTTTTTATAACAATCCAGGAGTAGTTTTAAAGCTTCTCCCATGCTGGTGCGACCATGTGCCTCAAGTGCAGGCTCTTTGAACATACCTATTTCCGTTAGTGGAGTCACCTGTGCAGCAACATTATCAAAGGTAATAACTGAGAGGTATGCTGTTTCCTGGGCTTGTGGGTCCGTTTTCAAGTCTGCTACCAGGGTTTTCACCCCATCCCCTACGGCCTGGATTGGATCGCCAGTCATTGAACCAGAGGTATCCAGCAAAAGGTATACCGGTAACCTGCGTGACATCTCTAATGTTCCTCCTTTCTGTTTATTGGATATGTATCAATCAGGATTATATACTTAACGCGGACTCAACTAAAATCTTTTTTGTAATGTCACATCTCTCTTGAGTGAAAAATATTCTTACATGTTACAATTCTACCACCTCTGTCACACGTATCAAGTATATGATCCCAGATTGATGCTATCTTCTCCGGGTGCAAAGGTCCGCTCCATGAATTTAACATCAACTTGAATTCGATGGCAAGGCTTCAGCTTGAGTGTGTGATATAATGCCGTCATACTTTCATATGCAAAGTTATATCAAAATGTGATATGAACATATACCACATTCTGGATAGCACCTGATGGAGACGAACTCATGGGCGACGACGTGAAGGAAAAACTGCGCGAACTAATTCGCACACAGGGAAAGCAAATTCTTCATGATAAGAATAAATTTACGTCGCTAATGCTTGATCTCTGCCTTGGCACAAATAAGCGTGAAATAAATATTCTTGCCACTGCGCTTAGTGAAAAAATACCTCAAAACCTACTATATTGTGGCAGCAAGTCACTTACCAGGGAGCTAAAAGCTAATCTATCAAGCCGTCTAGAAAATGAAACCGGATTAAATACCGATGCAGCTAACTGGGCTGTTATTACCTGGGCTGAGGCACTGGGCATGTTTACCGGGGAGAATCCCGAAATTAAGGATACAGAGAAACAAGGGACTCCGTCTGAATTAAAGGATAGTGTACAAATCCAGCCCGAGGCCAGTCCTGTGGCCGGGATCGATCATACTGGGTGCGTTAATGCAGGATCTACTGCCGGCCCAGCCAAAAGTGCGATTAAGGTCAAAAAACCCGGCAGACCTAAAAGAAGTTTCAAGGTATTGTTGATAACTTCAGGTATCGTAGTCGTCATATTGATTGTAATTGCAGCGTTAGCCGGCAGCCAGTTTTATCAATCCAATGAAAGAGTTAATGAGGTTCAGGAGCATTTAGCTGCGGGGCAAAATTATTATGACCAGAAGCAATGGGAGAAAGCCATTGCTGAATTTAGTAAGGCGATTGACCTTAACCCGAATCTGGCAGAGGTGTAAGCAATCAAGGTGGCTCCTCTGTCGACGCGGGCCAAGGCGGAGCCCGGTCTTCCGGTTGTTCGTGCAGCATTGAGAATCCCAACAACCATCACAGAACGGGGT
>CAIYHQ010000128.1 GCA_903926075.1 uncultured Methanomicrobiales archaeon | reverse complement strand
CTGAAATATCTGTTTCTCTTAAAAAGGCCGGGGTCCTACTTATTGGAATAGATACACCGTCTGTCGATTCGCCGGAGAGTGACAAGTTACCTGTGCATAACGGCCTGATGTCAGCTGGCATTGGAATTCTCGAATGCCTTGATCTTACTGGAGTTGAAAGCGGCGCTTATGAGCTTATAGCTCTACCCCTTCGCCTGATGGAGTTGGATGCAAGCCCGGTGAGAGCAGTCCTCGTTATAAAAGGGTAAAAAAAATCAAAGTCCGGGCAAATGCTAATAGAAAATACCTTGATGCTATGATGGTTACATTAAATGATTCATTCAATACTTTTAAGGGGGATAAAGAGGAACAGGATATCAGACATGAAAAAGAAAATTATTATCAATGGCTCGAGAATCCATGATGTGGGATATCGGCTAGCTCTTCTTCAATATGCAAAGGAATATAGGTTTCTATCCTTTGAGGCAATCAATACATTAGATGACGAAAAAGAATGTGTCTGCATTTATGTAGAGGGTGATGAAAATAAGATTACTGAGTTTGTTTCAAAGGTCCACCGCACTATTCCAGAAGTTGCCCTCGTCAATGCAATCACTGACGAGTATTACGAAGGTGAAATCCTTCCAATTAGCGTTTTTAGCCAGGACCTTCAGATGGAACAGATGACAAAAGCAGTTCCGATTCTGGTTGAGATGAGAGACCTCCAAAAGGAAACACTGGAAAAACAGGACAAAGCATTAAACCTTCACCATCAGACACTTGACCTGCAGCACCAGACACTTGACCTGCAGCATGATACGATATCAGAGATAAAAGGACTCCGCGAGGATTTTCGTTTCACATTTGATAACCGATTAAAAAAAATCGAAGATACGCTGCAGATGATAATCACTGCACTTGAGCAGGCAAAGATACTTGGATGACTAAAACACTTTTTTTCCCTGAATAAATTTCTCTCGTCTGACTTTTCAAAAACAATTAAAAAGTATAAAGGATTTCAAAGCAATGAAAATATTGTGTGCATTCTGCGATAAAGAAATTTTATCTGGAGATGATAATGAAGGACCGAATGAAATAATCTCACACGGTGTCTGTCAGCCCTGCTTTAACCATATCAAGGCTACAATGGGTGTAGACCTTTACGAATATCTTGACATGCTGGATTATCCAGTTCTCCTTGTTGATGATGATGTAACCGTTTTAACCGCAAATACCAAAGCAAAGGCTTTCGTTGGAAAAGACATTGTAAAAATCGCAGGAAATAAAGGGGGCGAAGTTTTTGAATGCATCCATGCAAAGGAACCCGGGGGCTGTGGGAAGACTGTCCACTGTTCTGGGTGCACAATACGTAATTCGGTCACTGAAACTTTCAAAACAGGAAACATAATTAATAAAAAATCAGCAACAATATGCCAGGAAATTGATGGAATAACTCAGACAATAGAACTTCTCATCTCAACAAGGAAAGAAGGGGATGTGGTTATCCTCAAAGTCGAGTACGTTTAAACTTAAAATCAGTCTGAAATTTTATTTACCCAGTCTCTGCGAGCAACCGGTCCATAATAATCTTAACACTCGCTCCCGCAGGAGAAGAGGGAGAGAGTGAAAGGATGGATTCACCCTTTATCACCTTCTCCTCCAGTTCCTTATCAAATGATATCTTTCCGATGTATGGAAACCCGGTCCTCTCTTTAACTATATCGCTCAGACTCTCTGGAAAAGTGCATCCACCCATTGTGAAGAAGTACCGGTACGAGATATCAAGTTCCTTTATTATCCTGTATGCCCTCTTTACATGAAGTAGTGACTTGTTTGATGCACCCATAAGGTCAAAAAAGATATCGACTTTTTTTGTTACCTTTCGGTTCAGGTGTTCTAGGCCTGCCGGCGAGTCAATGATAATATACTGATATTGTGAAGTAAGGGATGAGATTACCTTTTTTACTGATGCATCTGGGAGACAATAGCAGCCTTCGACCCACTTTGTCCCTACGGTAAGGAGGTCAAAATTAACTCCTTCGTATATTCCTTTTTCCCAGATCTTTGCTTCAATCCTTTCGGATGGAGCAATGCCGAGGGTAGTCCCACCGCTTATAAGGAATACCTCTTCAATTAATTCTGCTATTGTTTTTACCCCTTCACTAATGAGGTCAATTCCAAGCATCTCTGCAAGGTTCTGGTCCGGGTCAAGGTCAATGAGGAGCAGAGGGGTGATTTTTGCTTCTATAAGGTATTGGGCAAGCAATGCGGTAAAACTGGTCTTTCCTGTTCCACCTCTTCCCATTATGACAATAACGTTCATGAAAAATCAATCCCGACTATTTTGGTTGAAATCAGTAATTTTGTGAATCTTCTCTGCTATCTCAGATATCTCTTTTACTGCCCTCGTTTCATGAAGGTTATAGACCGGACTATCTGCGATCCCTGCAGCCTCAATGTCAAAGTCATACGGAATAATGCCCACTACAGGTACCTTGATAAGTTCGGCGAGCGCCCTTATCTTTCTCTCTTCTTCAGGGCTTTTTATTTTATTTCCCACGATATCCGACCTTTTTATACCCGAATTTGCGGCAAGCCGAACTATTTTCTCCGTAATGTGAAGTGCCCTGGAATTTGCATCAGTTACTACGAGCATTAAATCTACACGCGATAATGTCCCTCTTCCAAGGTGTTCAACTCCTGCCTCCATATCAAGTATGACTACTTCGTCTCTTTCAGATATAAGGTGGGACAGCAGGTTTCGGACGACTGTGTTCGCCTGGCACATGCAACCGGAACCAGCTTCGTGAATTGTTCCCATGATAAGGATTGGGACTCCGGAGGGCGTAATAACCGCATATCTGCTCACGATATCGTCTACCCTGAAGGATAACTGGTAAACACCCGGAAAATCAGTTTCAGTTTTTTCACGGATAAGGTCCTCGTTCTCAGAGACCGGAACTATCTGCATGGCCTCTCCCGGGTCCATCCCAAGTGCAAGTGCGAGATTCGGTGCTGGATCGGCATCAATTGCAAGCACAGAATACTCTTTTAAAAGAAACCATTTTGCAATTACTGCGGCAATGAACGTCTTCCCGCATCCCCCTTTCCCTGCTATTGCAATTTTCATTAAACGTCCTCACCTTTTATTTCGTGTTCACCTGGAATTTCCGGTTTTCCAGGGATATACAATGCCTTAAGGTACTCATCAATATATTCACTCTCGAGCATTAGGTCGTGATAGACTATTCTATTGGCAATATCTGATGCTTCAGACCTCGCTGTAAACGAGACCAGGGTAATATATGCTCCATCCAGGGAACTATTCCCTATTATATTTACTCGAGCTGCTGGAAATTGAGGGAGAACCCCGAAACTCACTGCACTTTTAATATTTGTAAAAGCCCAGAAACCGCCTGCCAGGTATAGGTTTTTTATTTCGTCGTTATTTATCCTGTATTTAGATAAAATGAAACTAATGGCACTGTAAATGCCGGCTTTTGAGTCCATGAGGTAAAGCATGTCATTCTCGTTCATGGTAATATCACGCCCTGTAAGAGTTTTTTCCCGCGAAACCAGTATATACTCCTGTTTACCATTTGACTCTATGATTTTCTGATACCCAGGCCTGAACTTCCCGGAAAAATCAATAACACCGAGGTTGAAGAGGCAGACTGCAGCATCTATAATTCCTGATCCACAGATCCCAACAGGTTTTCCGCCCCCAATTACCGAATAATCAAGAGATTTGCCGTCAGGCCCGATACTGATATGATCAATTGCACCACGCATTGCCCTCATGCCTGATGAAATCCCGGTTCCCTCGAATGCAGGTCCGGAAGCACAGGATACCGATGCAAGCCATTCTTCATTGCCAAGTATAATCTCGGTATTCGTCCCCATATCAATGAATAGAGATGTCTCCGGTTTTTTATGCATCTGTGTTGCAAGAATGCCAGCTATTGCGTCACCTCCGATAAACCTGCTTGCAACTGGAAGAAGATAGAGGTATGCACCCGGATTAATTTTTAGTCCCGAATCCTGGCCCTTTAGAACAAGACACGATCTTGTAACCACTGTATCTGCCTTTTCAAGCGGGACTGTATCAAGTCCGCTGAAAAGATATAACATCACCGTATTTCCTGAAATTGTAGCATCTAGGATCTGGCCGCTGGTTATCCCTGTTTCAAAAATAAGTTTTTCAATAAGGTTGTTAATGCTTGTAATTGCTGCATCCCGAAGTGAACCTGCACCTAAAACTGTTCGTGAATGAATAATCCTTGTCAGGACCTCCTCTCCAAAAGTTATCTGGTGATTTATCTCAGAATTCCCACTACAGACCTCGCCCGTTGTAAGGTCCACAAGAAGACCTGCAACTGTAGTAGTCCCAAGATCAATAGCAAGCCCGAATAACTTTTCACGAACACCCTCAGGCATGAGAGAGATGACTTCCGGAGAATCTGGTGTTCTTGTAACAATGCAGGAAAATGAACAACTATTATTGAGAAGTGACTTCATGAGGTCGTCGGAAATTGTCGGTTTTTTCCCTTTGTAACCTGTAAGCCTTACTGATGAAAGTCTGCCCGCCATTCCGGGTATTCCTTCAGTCCTTATCGGAAAAATCTTAAGTGAAGAGTTAGTTTCGGGAATGAATCCTTCAAACTTCACGAGTATTTTTGGTTTTACTACCCTGCTCTCTACAGGTATGGTAATCTCAAGCGGCCCGGTTACAATAATTTTACATGCCAGTTCAGACCTGAAAATACCATTATATGTCTCTTCCTTCACCGTTCCGGGACCGTTGAGAGAGTAATCTCCTTTATCAACAATCACCCTGCATTTGCCACATTCACCTGTTCCCCCGCATATACTTGCATAAAGGATCCCTGCATCCCTGAAGAGAGTATGCAGGTTTTGTCCCATCTCTGCCTCAATAACATAATTCATGGGACGGATCAGGATTTTTACCATATTTCCAACTTACCTGAATTGATACAATTAATCTAGTTATCTAGGGATTTCTTTCCAATTTTATTTAGGAATTAAGAGTTATTCCATCTGTTCCTTAAAAACAGGGGTATACCTGATGAGTCTTTTGGCCCGACAAGGACTTCCCACCCGGTCACCTCTTCTGTATCTCCGGATATCCGGGCTGCAAGGCCTGGAATAATAATTTTCCTGTGGTCTACAAGGTCTGAAAGGCAAAATCCGTTTATTGCCTCTGCAATAGAAGAAGGGTTAAGGTATCTCCCTGCAACTGCACTCTCAACGCTGAGCCCTCCGGTATCGACAACGAGAAGGTAACAATCTATTTCAGCACTTTTAACATCAGATTCAACAGTAAAGAAAGTAAGTGCATAATTTGTCGTAATAAAAACCGGTGACCCCTTTCCCGGTGAACCAACTGGCCGAATCCCGGCATCAACAGCGACTGGTTTTCGTGGGTCAGTGTAAAGGTTGAAACGCCAGAGCAATGCAGGCAGAAGTGCCCAGCCTTCAAGGCTGTGCATGATAAGAAGGTCTGTGTACCGGCTCATCAGGACCGGGGCAGCCCAGGCTTCACGCCATGCTGAGACCTCAGGAGAAAGGTCTTCTCCTGCCCAGGCTGTTATGGGTGTCCCAAGGAGCGGGTAACCTATGTTTTGGGAGCCGTCCCTGAAAACTGATGTTCTTAGTGCAGTGAAATTTGAGATTGTAATTGCAATGTCCTCTTCCAGAAATGTCCCAGGGTCAAGAACCAGATCAGGAACACCTGACGCTTCTAGTGTTGTTGCGAGCGACAGCAGTTTTCCCATATCACCTGGTGATGATACAACAAGAGGTGAAGAGAAATTCAAAGCAATTTCTGCCATCTCCTTCCAGTTTTCAGTCGTTGCCGCATAGAGGAGTGGTCTTGAATCTGGAATGAGACTGATGGCTTTTTCCATAACTTTCGGGTTGTATGTGCAGAGAATAAGCGGTTTATCCGAGTGCTCCCTCGCGATTCTGACTGCATTTGCAAACCTTTCAGGTTCACCTGTTGTATCACGGATCGCAATTGCATCCAGCCTCATTTCCCGGCCGATGTAATTATATAAGAAATTCTCAATACTGTTGACTCTTTTTACAATTTCTTCCCCAGAAAGAGAGTCTTCCACATCTATTGCTATAGGCACAGGGTTATGATATGTAAATTCATGCCGGAAGAGTACATGTTTGCCCCCAATCTTAATTGAACTCCTTGCATCCCCAAAACTGATCTCCCTGACCGGTGGTGCAGTAAGTTCACCAAGGGAAATTCTCAGTTTTTTATTGTTCTCTTCATTTAAAGGCGGGCAGTTTTCCAGGGTGTACTCACCATTCACCAGGCGTGCTGCATAAGCCATACAGTTCGCCTCTCCGCATTCCCCGCAATTAGTACCAGGAAGAAGCCGGTATACATCAATTGGAGAGACTTCATGTACACCTCTGACTTTTTTTCTCTTTACTTGTGTGCTGCTCATCAGGTCTTCATCCCTGTCCAGTCATAAATATGAGCAGGAACTTTCGATATTCCTTGTTTATAACTATTTACTATTTCCCTCACAGTAGAAATTGCTGCAGGGTGCATCATCAGAAAGAGGTCGACACCGGCGAGGAGCAGGGTGCATACATTGACAGTCTCCCACAAAGGGCCCCTGATTGCAGTGTCACCGTAGAGCGGGTCCATCTTCATCCAGGCCTCACGGGCTGACCAGGCATTTGTTGATGCAGAGATTGTCGGGTGCTGAAGTTCAGTGTCGCCAATGAGTGCGAGAAGCCTTGCCCTTTCATGAATTGTGAATGAGTATTCAAGGCCATAGCCCAAAGCCACAGTGGTGAGGTCCATCACGATTTGATCAGGTGACAGGCTATCATAGAGTCGCCTGTTCAACTCTTTGGCACGGTTAAGGTCTAGACCAGTGAACCCTAGAACTGTATGTTCGTGTTCCTTTACTTTTTCTATAAGTGGCTCAAGGGTCCTTGCTTCAGCCATTTCAAGGGTGACACTATTAAACAGCAATCTTTCCCCTGAAGCCATTTCAGCAATTTCAGAGAAGACAAGGGCATCCTTCTTTGGGTCACCGCAGCCTCCGACTATAACCGGGACTTTTACGGCTGACAGGATACACTCAACAGTCTCACTTGCAGACCTGGGTGATGTGTCACTTATCAAAGGGTCTGTACTCATCAGGTGGATAGTAACAAGGTCTGCCCCGAATTTCTCCACATTGCGTTTAGCCCACTCGCCCGGGTCATCCATGACATCTTCAATATTTGCACGAAGTGCTCTCGGGAGAGGGACATGCATGTCAAAGACATCAAGGGAGATTAAAGGGGGGTTACTATAAGGATTTGCCAGTGAACTTAGGGCTGTAGACGTGGAACCGCCGATTGTAACAGAATGGGAGCGTGTTCCCCCGTTTTTTGCTGTTGCTCCAAGAAGAACCTCTCTTACCCTGCCTGGATATTTTTCCTGGACCGGAAGAAACTGCATATCAACGAGAGAATCAGGGAAATGTCTTTCTTTTTGAGGCAGGGCCTTTTCGACTGACTGATGTAAGACTTGTGGTCCGTTAAGATTTAGAGGTAAGAAGAGCTCTAGTTCACCTAACTCAAGTTCTACACCTTCTAATATAACTTTGTCAGTCCCTTTTAAGAGAGATAGAAGTCTTGACTCGAGGGTGACAGGTAGACCTGGAATTATACCTTCTTTTCGGGTCTCCTCACTCATGATTATCTCCTTTATCTGACCTTTTCTGCCTTACCGGTTCAATAATCACTTTTTCCGCATATATCTTTGCGTTTTTCAAAGTAATTTTTATACCGTTTCCGGTAAATGGCAGTTCTTTAAAAGTAAAAACAGGATTATTCCCTGACCCTGCCCTCTCTTCACTTTCATTATTGTTTATTTCTGAACTGTTCCAGTACTGAATTACCGGGTGATTATTCTTTTTTAGAAATTCCCGAAGTTCGTTAATTGATGTTACAGAAGCCTCAGTTGGTATGACATCGCACAATTCCGCCGGGATGAACGAATAAATCTTCTCCTTCAATGATTCAGGCATCCATACAACCCTCGCGTAACCTCCTTCAGCTGCAAGAAACTTTCCTGATCTAAGATATTCTATGGATATGCCATGAAAGCCAGCTACCTGTCTGCCTCCTGCAGTTGAATCAGCCATTGTTGAGAAAGGGAGTCCATTAACCGTCACTTCCTGAAAACCACGGTGGACGATACCGTAGCCTTCAACTTCAGGAATGAAAAATGCAATTCCCTCAAAGCAGCCACATGACGTGTGAGGCCAGGTGTATGCTGAATAAAGGCATACCCGGGTTACTTCACCCATAGAACGGTCACGGGCGCTTTCGTTCACACCTGAATATTCTCCAAGAACCGGGTCGATACAAACTCCCTTTTCAATTGCAAAAATCGGGCCCTTCGGGTCAATCCTGGCCGCTGCCCTACCATCAAACCAGCTTATCGCCCCGCAGTTTGCATATCTCTCCGGAGTTATAACACACACATGTGTAGGAGCAAAAGACTGGCAGAGGGCACACCCGTAAAAAACGTCAACGTCCTCATCGTGAAGACCTCGTGCACGGGCATCTCTCGATTCATATATCGCAAGGGCATCGTCGTATCGTTTATGGATCTCAACCGGGTCAGTAAAGAATGTGACCTGTGCTGATTTAATGAGAGGGAGTTCACTGCAAAGGAGAGCAATAAGTACTTCGCCTATATAGCGGAGTGTCCGGAATCCTTTATTCCATGCCTGGGTCGACAACCTGCACCAGATATCGTAACGCTGGTTAAGGTGCATGAACCCCTGAATATAATTGCAGTATTCATGAATTCTTCGTTCGAGAACTCCTTCAATATCTGAATCAAGCCCTTCACCTGCAATTTCAACAAGAATTGCAAAAGGCTGGCTGGAAGATGCCGGGATATCCGGTAGGTCCGGACCAATTATACTGATCTTACCATGAACTATAGTTTCAGCCTGGCATACCCTGACAAGTTCAAATTTTTCCTTAATGCCTGGCCCGCCGAGTTCACAGTGCATGTTGCTCTTTCGTATGCGTTCGCCCTCGTGGACTAGCCCTATTTCAACCGGAATCTCTTCAAACATTTCTTTCTATTCACCCCGGCCTATAAAAGATAAAATTTCATGGAATTTATTCATATCAAGGTTTGGAAGAGAATAATCTGCCTGAGGTTCATACCCGTACTCCAGCGAGAGTGTTTTTAAATGTGGAGCAAAGTGTTTTAGTCCTGAAAGGAGGGTCCATTCCATTGAATACGGGAGTCCACTGAAGATAGCAAGGTCTGGTGTCCCGTTTTCCGAAATTCCTTTCCAACCTGGATCTGAAAGCAGATTTGCAATCTCAATAACCGGAATTGGAAATGAATGGCGTCGGATTTCTGCAAAGTAGAGTGAGGCGCTCCTGTTCGTTGTTACAACTGGTATCTTCCAGACTTCTGCAATTCTGGCCAGGTAAGAAATAAGTTTTCCGCCATTCAGTTCAATTTCTGTCGAACGGGAGCCAATAATGAGAACTGGAGAACGGAAGCGTTTTAAGAGAGCTGTAACAACTTCAGTTTTATTGATTACGACAGCTTTCTTTGGTCCTGCAATTTCTGCTCTCATCCAGCTCCCGTGAGATGTCATCTCTTTGATTCTCCACTCTTCCCTTCATAACTCCGGATTCTTGTTGGGTCTGGAATTGGGGACTCTTTCCAGTTATGCATTTTTAGGTTCTCTTCGATTGAATCCTTCAGGGTCAGGGGTATATCGCCTTTTTTTCGTATGAATCTGTAAATATCGTCAGGAATTTTTCCATATAATTTTCTGTAAAGGTCGATATAGTGGGTAATTTTTATAATTCTCCCTTTACCCGTGTCATTGGGTCGCATGCAGAGTTTTGCTGCCATCATCATAGCTTCTTCTTCTGTTTCAGCCGCATAAAAGAGATGCTCCGGAACAGGTCCGGTATATACTTCTTCACCTGTTCTTGAATCCATTACCGTCCAGTCGGAATCAATATCTCCCCTTCCAAGAAGCATACGCCTGTATTTGGTCCCCTGCGGGCCTACAATTACAGGGATTCCGAGTCTCCAGAAACCGGCTGCAATCGCTGCTGCTTTTTGTGACATTGCTCCCCAGGCGATTCCAACTGCACCGACCCTGTTATGGACATAGTCGGCAATTTCCTCATAATTACCCCTGAGATTCCTTTTTGCAAATATGTTTGCAATCTTAACAGCAGCTCCTGAAATATGTGCATTTGAAACGCAGGACCCGACATTCAGGATGCAACCGGCATCAAACTTTCCGCTATAAGCCTCATATGGAGTCTTTCCGTCTTCGTCATGGTACATGCCGATAGTAATAGCCGAGCATCCTGAAGTGCAGACAATGTATTTTCTATGTGCAAATTCCACTGCCATCCTTGCAACTTCCTCGCCGCCGTTTGGATAATTGGCACATCCTACAAATGCAATTATTCCAGGGATTTCACCAAGGACGAGCGGCCCACCGACAGTCCTGATTTCTGTGTCCTGGATTGCTCCCCTTCCGGCTCTAACTGTAAACTGCTCATTATTCAGTTTTTCCCAGCCTGAATAGACGATCAGGCGATGCACAGGAATACCTTTAGGACATGCTTGTTCACACCGGATGCAGCCATTGCATAAGTCGAGCAATTCCCGAAGATTTACCGGGTTACCATCCCTGAATGATTGAATTGCGTCAGGAATGGGAAGTTCATTTGGACAGGACCTGACACATTCCATGCATCCTGTACAGTTCAGGGCGGCCTCATTCGCTTCAGCCTCTGAAAAAGGTCGGTGAGTCCTTCTTCTCTCTTCGAAGATCCGCAATGAAGTCTCCACTGCAACCTGAGCAGATTTTAATGGGTCGAGTATAAGAACGCCCGGAAGTTTATTTGATACAAGATCATTAATTATACTCTCTGCCGTGTCATTTGTCCTGTCAGGGAGACCTATGCAGTTTTTTTCGCTCGTCGCGATTACGCGGGTATTCACTGCCCCTGCTTCATTAATCACATCTGTTCTGATGCACTGTTCGTCAACTACAATGACATCCGGTATTCCACTCCGGATATATCTCATCTGCCAGGAAATGGGTCCAATTATTCTGGCTTTCTTATTATTACGGGATAAATCAATCGCACTGCAGCATATCCCTGTGACCTCAGCTGAATCAGCTGAATGGAACTCTTTCAGATACTCCATGATGCTGACAGAAGGTGTCACATTGTGACCGATAACAAGGATAACCGGTTTTTTTGTATCTATTCCCTTTACACCCAGTCTTATTAACGGTGCATCTGGGTCGGCTTTTGGAAAATTAAAGCCGGAAATCTGTGCAATGTCAGCAACTTCCAGTCCCACATGATCAATCATGCCAGAATGGAATACTTTTGACTCAAGGTCCAGTGGGTCACCCTCCTGTCCGGTATGCGTTGCAGAAAGAAGGCTTGTAACCTCTCGCTCAAGATAACTGACGACTGTCTCAAGGTCAGAGAGTGTTTCAGGTTTGAGCCCGCATACAAGACGAATAAGCGGTGCTTCCACTCCAACCGAGAGTCCGCCAGGGTCCAGCCTGAAGTCGGGTCCGAACCGTTTTATAAGCTCTGAAACCAGTTCGTGGGCATGGCTCACATGTGTTGCAGCACCGATACAACTTGCAAGAAGGACTATCCTCGACTGCTGCGCTGCCATTGTTATTCCGCAGGCCCCGCGTTTAGTGCCGGTGAGGTCACATTTACCAAAAGTGCACAGGCAGCAAAGGTCGCAAAATGGCATATAAAATGGTTTATAACGGGAAAGAAGCTGGCGGTCCCAGTTACGAAACGTTGTTATGGTAGGAAAAGGAGTGGGCCCCTGTGGCTCATCCCATCTTTCGATGTTCATGTGCCCCACAGAGACTTCAAGATCACGAATAAAGCCGATGCCGGTCTCCAACTCCTTAATACGAATATTTAAGTCTTTTGTGGTGATGATGCCCGCCTCCCTTTCAACAATTTCTAACTCAGTATTCCCTTATGCTCTAATTTATAATATTGTAAAGATGAAGAAATATTCCTCAAAAATACCCCCAAGTTAGGATCTGAGTGTTCATGGAAGGTTCAAAAATTTCGGTTGAAGAAAGTGAGCGTTACTGCAGGCAGTTATTAATTTTTGGCGAGGAAGGGCAGAACAGACTAAAGAATTCCCATGTTGCAATTGCGGGTGCCGGAGGACTTGGCTCTCCGGTTGCATACTATCTTGCAGTGGCCGGGGTCGGGTCACTAACTATAATTGACAAGGATGTAGTTGAACTATCGAATCTCAATCGACAAATACTCCATTATGATGAGGATATAGGGATAGAAAAGGTTGAGTCTGCGTCTATTAAACTTAAAAGAATAAACCCGCATATAACCGTCCATGCAAAATCAGAAAACATAGATCCCTCATCGGTAGATTCACTCATAGGCGATGCATCAGTTATTGTTGATGCAATGGATAATTTTGAAACAAGGTATATCTTAAACTCATTTGCAGTGAAAAACCGAAAAATTCTTGTCCATGGTGCAGTGAGGTCTTTTGATGGACAGGTTACAACAGTCATTCCAGGTAAGAGTGCCTGTCTCGCCTGTATATTTCCTGATGTTAAGGTTTCGGACAAAGTTCCTGTTATCGGGATCACACCGGGAATTATCGGCCTATTACAAGCTAACGAAGTGATAAAACATCTTCTCGGTATTGGAGAAGGTCTTGGGAACCGGCTTCTTCTATGGGACGGTTTAACTGGCAGACTTGAAGAGATAAAACTGAAAAAAAGGCCGGATTGTCCAGTTTGTGGTAATGAATATAGCATGGAAGATTGAAAGTATTGGAGAAGAAGAAAGATGAAGGTAAAAGTAAAGACATTTGCCAGGTTTCGGGAATTATTCGGAAGTGATCTTGCAATAGATCTACCGGAAGGAACCGGAATTACCGGTCTCGTTTCAGGTATCTGCGGGAACGATCCAGAAAAACAGGACGCTCTTTGCGGGAAGGAGGGAAACATACTGGGGCATGTCATTGTGGCAGTTAACGGAGTACGCCTGGACAGAGATGACTTTCCTACCTTTTCACTTAAGGAAGGCGATGAAGTCGCACTCTATCCGCCTGTATCAGGTGGTTGAAAGTGATAGAAGCAAGGTCAGTTGAGGTTTTTATAAAAAAAGGAAAAATTGATTCAAATATAGCAATAGAAAAAGCAAAAGGGCCGTCTGCCGGAGCTATCGTTACATTCTGTGGTATTGTAAGGGATGATGGAATATCAAAACTCCTGGTGGAAGCGGATGAAGAGATGGCCCTTCTTGACCTGCAAACAATTGCAGCGGATGCCCAGAAAGAGCACAATCTGACATATGTTCATGTTGAGCATAGAATTGGAACGCTTTTTATAGGCGAGATCATTGTTCTCATTGTATGCGGGGCAGGTCACAGGAAAGAAGCATTCCTGGGTAGTGAATACATAATAGAGAGGATAAAGGAGAGAGTCCCTATCTGGAAGAAAGAATATACTGGTGAGGGAGAACGGTGGGTATCATCCGAACATGAATAGTTTATTTTATTGAAACATCCTTTTTATCACTCTTTTTTTGCACCTTTATCTCACAGTGCCTGTCTCCGGTACAGGATGCCCTTACGAATCTTACAGTATATTCAGGGTTAAGCCCTTCAACTGTATACACTATAAAGCCAAGACAACGGTGAAAAAGATTTTGTGTGTCAGAGTGGACAAGTTGGGTCTCTGTTAGCCTTGGGCACCTTGTACAAAGGAGGACTGCACTCTCTTCTGAAATTGGAAGCTCTTCAAGCCTATAATTCGGACCATAAAATATTGTTAGAATAAGTGACAGTGTATGTGCTAGATCAGGCCCGTCTCCGAATAACAATCCAAGATTTAATGCTATCAACCTGGCCCTTCGTGCAACCTCAATTGATACTGCACCTGCAATTTCAGTATATTCCTTTCCGACTATATCTGAAAAGAGATTGTCGTACATAGCCGGAATAGACGCCACTAACTCTGAAACCAACTTCCAACGCATCTCATATGGAATAACGAGAGCCAGTTCTGAATCTGTTACAACCATTTTAATTACCAGGTATCACGTTTTTCTATTATGGTCTTTTGGTTGTTTTTTAAAAAAATATATCTTAATCACTTTCCTCTTCCTCATGAACATTGTCATCTCTGTGGGAGTTTATGTACTCCTGTATCTTCCGCTCTTCCCAGTCTTTCCCAAGTACTTTGTCGTGAGAGAATACCTGTACCGCGTTCATTACAACACCAATTCCCCAGAATATTGTTATCCAATAGAACCAGAGTGTATGCGGACTTACAATAAGATTTATAATGACAAGCATGGCATTGACAATGATATACACAACAAGGTGCCAGTAAAAATGTCGTAAATTTTTAACGTGTCTCCTTGCCTCCCTGTACGCTGCTTCGTCCTGAACCATAGTATTTTTTTCTTTTTCAGTTAGTAATAAAGATATGGGAGGATGCCAGTTCCTTTTTTATTTTATTTTGTGTTTGACTGGGATATTATTAATTCGATATCTTCTATCCAATTGGTACTATTCGTCTCATTCTGGTACCGGCCCTCTGAATAACAGCCATAATAGGTTTTTTTATCCTGCATAATAAGAATGTCTGCGGTTGGGACAAGTGACTCGTTTTCAGGAATTAAAAAGGCTACACGCCTGACTTTTGAAATCACAGAACTTCCTGAATTATTCTTTGAAGGGCCCTCCCCTATACCGAGCGAGGTTGAGAGGTCAATAGGTTTGCCATATGAAACAAGCATAATTCTTTCTGTCTTCTTCTTCTGTTCAACTTCTGTTACCGGAGTGATACAACGGTAAACCGTGTCAACTGCCGAGAGAGCAGAATTGATTAGAGGGATGAGCATTGATTTTTGTGATGATGATAATATTACTTTTTTTCCTTTATTATAGAGTTCTATTGTTGGAATTACCTGAATTTTCGGCTCAATCTTTGTTATTGTAACAGGTGTGCCCCATTGCATAAAAGAGACGCCATCGTCATTAATAATTCCCTGAAAATGTACATTAGTCCCGTTTTTTTTATATTGCACAGGGAGATTATTAGGGAGGTAATCATCGCCTGATCCAGTTATTATACCGTAAAAACCACCTTCAAGGTCAATATAGGTAATAACTCCATCAGCTTCTATGGTATCGTTCAATAATTTTCCAATATTTAATTCTGCACAGTAACCTGGACAAATAATGATAATACTGATTATTGAAAGAAAAAAAATGACTTTTATGCCGGTTGTCAGTTTCAAGTTAAAAGACTTCATCTCTTCCGCCTTAACCCCTGTAACTTAAATATTCGTCATATATCCTGTATTTCTTCCCATTTGGCAGTTCTGACATGATAACTACCCTGTCTTTTCCAAGAGAACCCGCAAGGGTCAGGGTATTACCGACGAGAGGATGATCAATTGAACCTGATGCGATACTACCGTCCGGATGAGTCACAGTCATGGATATCTTGGATAGAGAATTCATTCCGGCTCCTCCTCTGAATGTTGTTGTGATTGCAGGGTCATTTGCGAGTGTACTTTTCTCTACCTGGACAGCTACTTCATAAATTGAAGGCACTTTGTCTGTTATGCCTGGCTCTGCACTGGTTAAAGGAGATGCTATGGGCACGGTCGTTTGTTCTGTTGTCCCGCCTGAGTTTTTTCCGGTGTCAGTACATCCAGCTATTAAAATAAAACAGATTATGGAAGCAACAATAAGTACAGATTTAGAATTCATACCTTCCCATATCTTCTTTCTGATAATATAATCTCATCTGAAACTGATGGGAAAGACCTTTGTATTTATCCCAGAACCATTACAAATAAAGAGACAGAGTATGTCTGAGTTCCTCCCTTCAGTTATTTATACATTCAGTGCATTATTTGTAATTCTAGACCCGCTCCTCTCACTTCCTATCTTTACTTCACTAACAAAGGGAATGACTCCGGGTGAAATAAATAAACAAGCATTAATTGCAATAGGTGTGGCTGGATTTTTAATGTATATCTTTCTCTTCTTTAACATACTCATCTTTGACGTTCTTGGTATAACCCTGCCCGAATTTCAAACAGCGTCCGGTATTCTCCTCTTCATTCTTGGTATGCAGATGACACTGGGGGTAACAATTGGAAAAGAGAGAGAGGGCCCTCAGTCGGTTGCAGGCGTTGTTATCGGGACTCCTATTCTCTGTGGGCCAGGGACAATAACAACTGTCATGCTTCTTTCCAAACAATATGGAGTTCTTGTCGTTGCTTTATCGACCGCACTTTGTCTTGTTGCTTCATGGCTCGTCTTAAGGTACTCTCAACAGATTAGGAGTCTAATTGGTGACACAGTCACGGAAGTAATTGGAAAGATGCTTGGGATGTTTACTGCAGCAATTGCAATTAAGATAATATCAGATGGAATTCGCGCTCTTGTTTAGGGGGTAAAATGGAACAGGAAACTTTGAAAGATAAGGTAAGGCTTGCAGAATCTGCCCTTGGGTACAAATTTATAAATGAAGATACACTCTTAAGGGCACTCACAAGGAAAGCATTTGCAATTGAATCAAAACAGAGAAAAGTCCCTTGTATGGACCAGGAAGTCCTCTCAACACTTGGTGATGCAGTGTTGCGAACAATTCTCGTTCATTCACTCGTTCTTCGGGGTTGTGAAACCCCTGAAGTCGTTACCAGGTTAAAAATTGAACTCGAACGCGAAGAACATCTTGCAAGAATAGGGGCTGAAATGAATATCGGTCCCCTTTTACTCCTGGGAAAGGGAGAAGAACGGCAGGGAGCATCTGAACAGCCATATGTGCTTGCTGAGACTATAGAAGCCCTTGTAGGTGCAATATTTCTGGACGGGGGCTATTTGGAAGCAGAAAAACGCGTAATTTCATGGTTCAAAAAAGATATCGATTCGATAACAGCTTCTATAAATAAAAAAACAGACTGAACCTATATTGGTGGGTCATGAAAACTACCAGATTCCCACCAGTATATCAGTTATAAGCAGTTTTTAATCGATTCTCTTGGAATTGTGTAGACTTCGACCATATGATCCGGGTAATAGCGTCTTTTTGCTTCACGAAGTCCATCAACGCCCATATCACTCTCCCTGTTGATATAGGTGTACTTATCTTTGACTGCAAGGGCAGTTTCAACATTGATAGCCCGATAGACCCCTTCACAGTCCGAGTGTCCTTTCTCAAAGTGAACAACAATTGTATCAGGGTTTAAGGGTTCATAAATTGCAACAGAACTAACCCTGCCTCTTACCCGTATCAGTATCCCGGACAGGCCTAGTGAGAAAAAGTGTTCTACCGCAAAAAAGACAGCATCACGTTCATATGAAAGGAAAGCTTCCTGTTCACAGCCTTTCCATTCGCACCATCGTACGAGAAACTCATGAACTTCATCCAGGTTTTCAGGCACTACCTCTTCGACAGAGTACTGGCAGTTTCTTTTGAATTTATGGAGCTGGCGTCGTATTGTCAGATATTTTCCTCCTGACAACGAAGCAAGGTCTTCTGAACGGTAAACATATTCAAAATAGTCCCGCGCCGGATGAAGGACAAGGTTTGGATAATGCGATAAAATCCTCGTTTTATCGTTTTCTCCGAATATGACAAGTGGTTCATCACTCTTTGATTCGATGCATAGTCGAAGTAGTCTTTTTAGGATCTCCGGGTTATCCGGCCCTACCGGATATCTATATACGGTTTTTTCGTCAATAGTGCTTGCAATTATTAATAAATCATTTTCAAAAAGAAATGAATAATTTGCATAGGAGTTCCAGACAACCATATTTACAAAGGTGTTGTCGCTATGGACCTGGGGATATTCCAGGTAATGTGAAACAAAGAGTGCCCGGTCTTCAAGGCTTACTGGAAGCCATTCTGATAGGTTTTTCATGTCAGTACTCTATTTTATAATGTAATGGGACGCAACTGTCCATTATCTGGAATCCAAGTTGCTCATAGAATGGGAGAGTCCCGGGTTCTGCAATAAGTGATATCCAGTGGATGCCCCTTTTTCTGCAATATGCCAATAGTTTCTCAACAATCATGCACCCTATTCTTTTCCCTCGCCAGGAGGGAAGCACAACAAGATCCTGAATATAAGCATCTGAAACGCTATCAGATATTACTCTTCCCATACCAACCGCTGTGTTTTCTCCTTTAACAGATGCAATTGCAAGAGCAAAAGAGCCCAGTATAAGATCTGATAACCGGTGAGATTCCCATGATTCATCCCACCATCCCCCGGCCCTGTAAAGTTCAACAAGCTGCTGGTGGTCCCAGGTATCCACTATATTTACAACAATTGTATCCATTTTTACTTCATCAAAAAAATCTTCAGACATTTTTTATTTAAGTGAATGAAAGAGGAAGTACAAAACTTAACGTATTTCTGCTAAAACAGTGAAAATAATCTTATCTTCGCTGTGAATTCAGATATGCCTGGACGTCCCCTGATTTTATCTTGAACGTACCCTGCAGACGTAACCCCTTAATTTTACCGCTCCTGATAAGTTCCTGCACTCCACGTGGTGAAAGTTTCAGGAGTTTTGCGGTTTCTTCGAGAGTAAGTGCTCTCTCTATGGGAATTTTCTTCGCCTCCTAATAATTATTTCTATATTTATATATGTTGTATTTTTTTAATAATTCTTTGTTTGTAAACTTATTTTATTGAAAAAGAGGTCCAGAATCTTTGTTGAATTTTTTTCAAATCTGCAATCACATTTTCTACTCTTGCATATGCTTCTGGATCAATGGATTCTTTATACAAATCCAGGTAAGAAGATGGTTCCCTAATATTTCGAATATCGATTCCTGCCATTGCGGCTATTATTCCAAGATTTATATAAGGTAAACCGCCTTCTATACTATAACCCCCTTCAAGGACCGCGACTAGCCTACCTTTGCAGACTTTCTGGGAGAGTAACACTGTCTCCTGCATGAGCCATGCATAACCTTTCGCGGTCAGGGCAAGTCCGGTTATAGGATCAGTGTAATGATTGTCCTGACCCGCCGAGACAACAATAAAATCCGGTTTAAATTCTAATGCAAGAGGAATAATTATCTCCCCCATAATCAGTTGATATGAATCGTCAGTTGTCCCGTGGGGGACTGGGATATTGACTGTATAACCTTCTCCTCTATGTGACCCAATTTCAGTTATATCGCCAGTACCTGGATACAGGGGTCGTTCATGTATCGAGATAAAAAGGACAGAAGGGTCATCATAAAAAATCACCTGTGTCCCATCGCCATGATGTGCATCCCAGTCAAGAATGAGGACCTTCGCATACCCCATTTTTTGCAGGGACCGCACAAGAATTGCAACATTGTTCAGGTAACAGAAACCAGCTCCTGTCCAGGGTTTTGCATGATGGCCTGGTGGACGGACCAGTGCAAAGGCATTTGATACAACCCTGTTATGAACGACTTCCCCTGCAGTAATAGCGCCACCTGCTGCGAGCAAAGCACCTTCCCAGAGCCCTTTCGGAACGATTGTGTCCTGGTCGATAAATCCCCCCGAAATGCTTGAATGTTTTAAAAAATTCAGATATCCAGGTTCATGAATCAGAAGGAGTTCAGCCTCTTTTGCAGGATGAGGTGTAAATCTGATTATACGAGTGTCATCCCATAACCCTTCCTCTGTTATCTGGTCAAGGGTATATCGGAGGCGTTCCCTTCGTTCAGGGTGAAGGGGATGTTGTTCATGGTCCAGGTAAGCATCATGTACAACAATACCGGTTGTCATATAGCCTCCTCAGAAATTCCAGGTGGAAGCCGTACAACCAAATCAATTATAGAACCTTCCCTTCTTCCACTCTTTATCACATCGAATTCGCGGAGGTCAGTAACTTCAATCTGATTAACCTCTGATAACGAAGCCCCGAGTGATATCGCTTTTTCGCTTACTTTCCTGACCGAATATTCAATAATATCTTCTTTTCTATAAAGACCATTCAGTTTACCGGGTGTACCATTGAATAGGATCCGGCCTTTCCCAGTATCTGCGTGGATATGAACTACAAGGCTCATCCTTGATACAGCAACTCCGACTGCATTTGCAGATTCTGCATGATCAGGGACTAAATAAGGGCAGTTAACCTCTTTTGCAATGGCAGGTATAAGAAAACGCGCAAGATATCCGGTTCCTATCAAAAATGAAGGAGAGTAAAGTCTGACACGTTCTTTTACATATCCTGTATACTGCTCGAGTGCGTTTTGTGCTATGATGTTTTTTATTGAGTAGGACTTTTCAAAATCACCAAAAGTAAACCCGCAGCAGTTCAACGCATCCGTTAAAGTCGGGAGCTTTCCCCCGAATGCAAGTGAGTTTCCTTCCCTGCGTGGTTCAAGTTTATCACTTACAACTGAATCGCCACCATATGGGAGTGATGATGTCAAAATACCATTATTGAGTGTTTTTCGCCCTTGAAAAGCAAGGCGTTCAAATAGAGGTTTCCCCTCTTTTAACGGAATAAAATCAGTCGTTGTACCTCCAATATCTATCACAAGTGCATTTTCTTTCCTCGTTAAATAGAATGCTCCAAGTGAAACAGCGGCGGCACTGGAGTTCAGGAGATGTGAGGGGTTTAAAATGACCTCGTGGGGGGGAAGGATACCCCCATCCCCTTTAAAAAAGTAAAAATCAGGGCGTATTGACGAGATCATCTTTTTAATAGAGTGAACTGAACGTAAGATAATTGCATTAAGAAATGTTGTTGCAGCTCTTGCAGGAAAGTTAAGTTCCCCGGTTTTATAACTCAAAGCAATACAATCCTCTGGAAAATACTTTAGAGCAATATTATAGGCTGCAAGTTCAATAGCCGGGTTTCTGACCGAAAATTTTGCAGTGATGGATACTGATTCCTTACCAGAATTTTTTAATCGGTTCTCAATTGCTTCGTTATCAAGTGGTTCGAGAATATCGCCCCTGTGATCAATATATCCTGGTATAGTATTTTCGTAATGTAAACCAGGTCCCGGGATCAGTATCTCTTCTACTCCACGGCCGTATCCGGTCAAAATAAGATTTAGGGGCTGGCTTGTACTGATGCAGAGCCGGCCGGGTCTTTCTGTGAGACCTAAAATTTTTTCAGGACTTTCTCCATTAGGTGCTTTGAAAGTCTCTATCGTCTCTCCCACAACTGCAAGGTCAGTATTTGTCCCCCCTATATCGAGTCCCAGCAGCAATGCACTTATCTCCTCATATCAATATTTTCATCTCTTATTGAATGTCATCAAAGGATTGGTTTTATTCTATTAGTGAATAATGTCGTACATCTTCTATGCACAGAATTCCTGTTTTTTCACCTTCATATATTTATAGCTGCACCCGGTTAAGAATACGCAAGAGTTCACTCATAAACTATCAGCAGTACCGCAGGCTTCTAAACATGGAAATTCCTCAAATTATCCGTTTTATGGGTGAAAACGGGTACTCCAGGGAGATACATCATCTTCATAGCCAGTTCACAGGGATCAACCTTGCTGAAACTGCACTTACATGGCACCTTGGAAGGGCATCCTATGACTGTATGCGTACAACCTCAGGTTTACTTAATGAATTGACCCGAATGTATCTCAATAAATGGGATATTATCAATGTTATGTCAATAATCAGGGGAAAAAAACACGGGCTCCCTTATAACTCAATTGAAGAGATGCTGATTCCGGCAGGGGAAATAGGTCTCGCTCAATTAAATCTTTTATTGATGAAAACGAGCGTTGAACAGGTTATGGACGCTTTATCTCACTGGAGGTATTATCCGTTTCTACAAGATTACTTGAATCGAGATTCCAGTGGAAAGAAGTTATCAGACCTTGAGAATGAACTTTACAAGAAATTCTATGAGATACTTATTCATGACCTTAAGAAAGGAATAATCGGAGCTAATGAATTTTTAGGGTATCTTAGATATGAAATCGATACTACAAATATTAAAAATCTCTTTCGTATCCGAAGCAGCGGGGTAAACACAGATATATCTGGTTACATGATATCTGGAGGTTTTATCCCCCCTGAAGAGTTTTCCAAGATTGCAGGAATTGAAGATAAAGATGAATTTATTACTGAATTCAAAAATACAAGGTTAATTGATGATCTCCTGCCGGTCCTTCAAGGAGCACTTAATAATCCTGCCCTTATTGGTGATGATGCTGCATTGAAAGTGTGGGAACAGTGGCAAAAAAAAGAATATCCTGTACAGGTTGTCCTAATTGCAGCGATTAAGATAAGATTGAAAAAACTTTCACAAATGGCCACTATGTCACCATTTAGTGTTCTCCCGATAATTTCTTACCTTGAAGAGAAAAAATACGAGGTCTATAACCTTCGCGCTATAGTAAGGGGTAAAGAGTATGGAATAGCATCTGAAAAAATTTTCAAATACCTTGTCATGCCATCCAACGGATACCGGGGTTAGATCAATCAATGAAGGCTTACACCCAGGTACAAGCTACAAGGGCTGAAAAACTGGCCCTCAAAAGAAAGATTGCCTTGTCAGAAAGGGCTCATAAAATCCTTAAATTAAAAGTTGGTGCACTTACAATAGAACTTGTAAGAACGGTTCGTGAAGCAAAGGCTGCGAGACGCGAACTCCAAAAACTGTATGAAACTGTTGAAGCGAGAACCGCCCTCGCATATATGCTTGAGGGCACATTCGGCGTAAGAATTGCCGCCGAATCGGTAGAGACCGAACCTAATATCAGGTCTGAAACCCATTCGGTCATGGGTCTGTTTATACCGAAATTATTCCCTGAAAATGTGAAAAAACCACTTCTTCAACGTGGATATGGCCTCCTCGCCACTACTGCGCTTATTGACGATCTAGCGACCCTCTTTGAGGACCTTGTCATAAATATCGTCACATGTGCTGAGAAAGAATGTGTTACGAGATTGATTGCAGCAGAGATCGAAAAAACACGCAGAAGGGTAAATGCTCTTGAATACAATATAATCCCAAACCTCCTTGATACCCTTGCTTATGTAGAAGAACGAAGGGACGAGATAGAGAGGGAGGAATTTTCACGGCTTTTTCTTCTTAAAAAGAAGAGGAGAACAACTGAAGAAGAGATGGCACAATAATAAATCTTATCTTTAATACACATCCAAGTGAATGTATCGACATTCCTACGATTCTCCCGGAACTGCTTCGCATTTGTGCTGCAGCTATTGTCTCTTTTGTGCTTTGCGTCACAGTTGATCTTTTCTTCAGGCTCCCTGAAGATGGAATTGTATCTGGTGCAACTGCAATAGGAAATGCAATAGAGAAGGGTGGCGGAGACATTAGTGGCGGATATTTGATGGGAAATATCGTTTCGTCTCCGGATGCTTCAGCAGGGACTCTGCTTGCCGCATGCGGAGTAACTGTTGCAGGAATACCGGGTGGACTTTTTGCAGCACTACTAATTTATATTGGAAGCAGGGTCTGCTGCGATAAAGGATATGCCGGCACGTCCGGAGCGGTTATAGCGACTTTCATCATATTTTTATCAGGTTTTATCGGGTTTCAGGGAATAGATTTCATTGTCGGTGTCGTCCTTTCAATACTTTTAATCCAGGGTATCTGGCACCCTTTTTCAAGCAGGCTGATTGAACGCATATGGAGGTACAGATTTTGATAGCACTTCAGATATGTGTTGTTGTCGCAATCTACGCCGCATTTCGTGTTGTGTTTGAGAAAAATACACTAAGAAAGCTCCCTTTTTTAAATGTTGTTTCATTTGCGGTATCAGGAATAATTGTGCTTATTATCCCTCAACCACTCGCTCTCCTGGCAGCCGGCGCTTATCTCATAGGGACGGCCCTTGGATCCAATGCTATTGCAAGTACATTAGCAGGTGATGAAGAGGGATGAATGAGCTCGTAGTAATTGGAGCAGGGAGTATAGTGCTCATCGGGGCTGTAATGGCAATCACCGTTCGGGACAGGTATCAGAAACTTATTTATCTGTCTCTTATTGTTGCCGGTGTAATGCCTTTTCTTGCAGAAAAGGGTTATCTGGACGTTCTTACCGTAATTTCGCTTATCGTTCCTATTTCCACATTTTTTATTTTGCTTGCCTGCAGGAGGAATGTATGAACCCTGAGTTGATCCTTGGCCTTATTCTAATCCTTCTCGGTTCAGTCGGGGCTGCATTTCCTAAACCAGATGATTACGTTACGAGGCTCATAAATCTCCAGGTTCCTGGCTGGGGGCTACTCCTTGTCATGCTCTCATTTGATGAAACACTGGCACTTCTTTCTTTTTGTGGAGTTTTAGCATTTTCAACATTTATTTTTATCAGGGTTATCCAGAAAAGAGGCGAAACCGGATGATACGTAGAATTTCCAGAATATTCGCAAATTATGAAAACATATTGCCCTTATTTGCATTTGCCTGTGTAATTGTAATTATCGTTGGTTTAGCCTCGATCCCTTTTCATTTTGGCGGCTATAATTTATATCCAAAAAAAGTTGACAGGACAAGCCCTCTTGATCCATATGACAGGAGTGGACTTTCATCCACACAGGTCAGCCTAAACTCACAATATCCGCAAAATTCACTTTACTCTGGATATGTCACTTCATACCTGACGCCATTTTCACGATGGATGAAAGATTCCACACTGCACCTTGGCACAACGATTGCAGCACACCCTGGAGGAATTCTTGATGAGATCCAATATAATACCCGCGGTCTTGATACTGTGGTCGGACTTGCTATTTTCTTTATCGCATTTTCCATAGCCTCATACCTTTTTAGGAGGGATGAATAGTGTGGGATTCATTTTCATTAGGGCTTTTACTCGTATTTTTTTCAGCACTTATCACATTTATTGCACTTATCCGTGAGAAGGATGATTTACATAAGCTTCTGCTCCTCCTCCTGCTGCAAATTTTGTTAATTGGAATCATTGCACTTATAGGCACTGACCTTGCAGAAGCTATGGTCCTCGCAGTTTTATTGGTAGGTATTGCGGAGATTATTGCCCTTACACAGATATTTGTCAATAAAGAAGGGATAACGTGCAAAAGGGTAAGGAGTCTTGATATCGAGGTAATAACACTGGGAAAAGCCCCTGTAATACTTTCGGTACTATTGATATGTTATGGAATAGTCCTTTCTGGTCTTGCCGGAGGAATAATTGCAGGGCTGGGGATAGTCTTTTTCTTTATGTGTAACGGATACAGGGAACCTTTTGCAATAATAGAAATTGCCGCAGGGCTCTCATTTGCAATCTGGATAATCTCATTTTTAGTATTTATGTTCCTTCCTCAATACTGGCTCTTTGCACTAATGGGGGCAGCAACAGGGATTCTTTTTCAGGTATTGGCAAAATTAGCGCTTGCTGGAACAATGTGGGAAGGGTATCATGAGTAGCCTAGGGGGCTTGTCTCTTTATAATCTTGGATTTGGTGATGAAATAATTTATTTCACCCCCTTCACTATTTCACTATTTATAATTGCATTAATCTTTACAATTTTCGTTGTAATAAGTAAACCCGGACGCCAAATCGTGATTTCGTCTGGCAAGGATGCATCGGTTACAAAAGATTTTTCTGATTCGGAATTAAGATTCCATAGATTTTTAGCTATTGGATGTGGTCTTGCGTCTATTGGAGCAGCTGTTACCGGTGATCTCTTTAACTTTTCACTTTTTTGTGCCCTAGTCGGAATCATAAATGTCGGAACTTTTGCTATAATCAAGGAACAGCATGTAAAGGATGCTTCTTTTCAATACGGACTTGTAGTATTTGCGGCAACTTTACCCCTGTTTGCAGGAGCTGCAGTTGCTCTTGCAGTATCAGGTTCTCTTTCGATATTAGAACTTTCAAAATCTGTTTTAACACCAGTTCCGGTTATCGCAAAGTTACTACTTTTGCTAGGAGTTGCTGGTGAGGGTATGGCACCATTCTACGCAGCAAAAACGGATTTATTCAGAAGCGGAGGATCATCATATCTTCTAATATGTTCATTATCATCGTTTCTGATTTTTATAAGGGCTATTGAGATAATTTTGGTTATATGAATGACGCTTCAAAACAAATTATTTCCTTAACAGTACTTCAAGTCAAAAGAAAAGGAAAGTGACCTTGGGTATCAAATATACCGTTTATTGTGGTAATAGGCCTTTAGGCATGGCTGACATCGGTATCAATCATTTCTTTATCTCTTTTTGAAATCTCCATTGTCTTCATCGAATTACTGTAGCAGAGCCCCCATTGATTTTCCCACCATTACAGGGGTTATGTAGCATTCTAAAAAAGCTCCTAAAAGCACCAAAAAAATTATAATCAGGACAAACCTAGACAATTTTTGGAATAGAAATAAGCAGATATCTCCGGATTTTAGTTTTCCTGAATCTTCCAGGACCTTTCTAACAGCATCAATACACAGCAATGAGAATGTACCTGCCAGGATATAGGCCAATATCTCTAAAAAACCATGGAAAATATACATACTTGTGAAAACCGAAAATGGAAAAGTTTTGTATTGTGCATATGTTTTAAAAAATGTATTATGCCCAACCGCCAAAATAAGAAAATATACTGTGGCTTTCATTGGGACGGATTTTAGAGATAGGATATTATTACTAAACCTGGAGACCCAGACCCAGTAGAGAGGGAATATGAGAATCAGCATAGCTACTCCAATATTGAAAAGAGTTAGCAGAGGAAATACCTCCTTCATATGGGGAATTACATATTTAATCTGTAGATCATATCTTACTCCAAGGTCTGTTTGATTTAATGGAATAACTACCGGCTGGTTAATGAAACCATGCAGTAAACCCAGGCTGATACCCAGAAGCATAACCAGGCTGACTATAAAAAAATGGATAAAAAACTGCTTGTTTTTCATAAACTTCCAGATAGAATCTTTATAGAAGTCTTCCAGTGCGATTTTTTAAATTCACAAATATCATTATCGGAAACGTAAATTTGGGCAATTGATATCCTTGCTCCTGGAGTATATCGACTATGTGAGGCTTTTTTATATTGTGTCCGAATTTCAATGCTTACCTCACAATTATTTATTGGAATTTCATATGATATTACTCTTTTAGTACCTTTTTCAAGTCCTAATTCACCAATCTTTTTTCCGTCTATCTCGATATCAAGGTTGCTAAATATATCCCGTTCAAATCCATTAATGTTTGTTAATTTTACTGTGTTTCCATTTACTAACACAACTATCAGGCCTTCATTGGGCTACGAGCGTGATATCCGTGCCTATTGTTTTACCTGGTGGTTCCCTCGGAGAAAACGGGAACGCAGTTGCTTCGACCGCTCATCCAGCGAGGAGGCAGAAATAGTATCAACGATTTGCGGCGACGAGCGAAGGCGTGGCCGAGCCGGTTAGTGAGCGAAGCTAACCCGGAGGTTAATCTGTTAAAGTAGCGAGAAGGACCGATGGAAAGCATGTGACCGACGAGCGTTACAAACATACTAGGGAACGAAGGGAGGACCGGAGCGATCTATAGCAATTGATGTCCTACCACATGATCACATGGCAATTTACCTATTGGTTATCACGGTGCTTCTCTACTGTCCTACTCTAATATAAACCATCAGATGGTTTATACAATGAAAAATACGCTCTTCGGTCATGTGTGTGGTGGCTTCCTATTCATTCTCTGGAATGTGTCCGCTTCTAAATCACAGTGTGAGGGAGTGGAGGTAAGCGGAGAGCTCATATGAGGATGGCGAAAGTCCAAATTCTTCTCGGTTAACTGAGATGATGAAATACCTGGTGGTTGTTCCTGTTGTAAACTGTACTTGTTCGTGCTTGAAAATTTCTCCAATAGAAATTTAGGCAAAGTATCTGAGGAAAAAATGATGGCAGTGTACTCCGATGAATCTGTTACAAATGTTACATGTTTTACAAAGGTAAAGTGTATTTTATATTTTCGAGATGAAACTTATGGTTTTTCTAAGTCAGATTTAAATTTCATGGATTTTTTTGTCGGACCTAACCAATGCATCGATACGAATTTTCAATGGAAATATAGTTCTAAATTATCCAATACCATTGAAACATTACAGCCTGAAAAAAGAAGGGTGTTAACCAATTCATGGGATTTCAATTATTGGTGATTCAGTCTCTATAGGCACATTTTTTGCCGGGGTTGTTTGGCGTGTTAAGGGCTTCCGTGCTGCCCTGATACTATCTTTTACCTTATTCATATAGGAGACAAACGTGCTATTATTTTTTATTACATCATAGGTCCCATCTGGAAATTCGATAATCGTATCACCTTCTGATAGAAGAATAGTCGGGTTCGAGCCGCCAACAGAAACCTGGACTGGTTGACTCGATTTGGCGACAATTATAATCCTTGTACCGTCTAGATAGATAAGATCTAATAGTTCAGACGTTCCGGTTCCTTTCATATTGGTAAAAGGATTGCTATCCGTTCTGTTCCAGTATATAACAAAATCATTAATGGTTGTTATATTGGCATTCTTTTTATTGTTAAGGTAAAGAAAATCATCAATTGTGGTTGTTTTAGCCTGATTAGATATATTAGTGACCGTAGTTTTCGTGATATTGGGTGTCAGAACCGACTGTATTTTTGTTTGAACAGATGGTGAAATTCGAGTAACTAATCCGGTACTTCTAGTGCTCGTACCGTTTACTGTTTGTTTTCCTCCAGCAGCCTTCGCTGTGACTGAACCCTGAATTTTTGATGAGATGGTATTTGTCGGGGTTACCTTCACTGAAACATTTTTCGTAAGATTAGCAATTTCATTTGTGAGAGGTGTCTGTGATAGTGATACGGCAGCAACTGTCAGTCCCAATATAAGGAAGATTATAGTTGCAGTAAGAATGACGAGTCTTCTCATTATATACTTCCAGGGAATAATGTTTGTCCCTTCAATTGATATTATCTTGGTACAGATGCAAAATTATAAATTGTTTTTAAAAATTTGTCAGGTTCGACTGGAGCGATCTACCGCAAATTAATTCGCTTCACTCCCATAACGCCACTTCCCATTCGGCACCGTGATTTCGAACCGTGCACCCTTCCCCGGCTCACCGGTCTCCTGTATTGACATTCCAGTAATTGCAAGAATTTCCCTGATGAGGAAAAGACCTAAACCTGTGTTCTTTCCAAAGCCCCGGTTAAATATAATTTCCTTCTGATCAGCCGGGACACCAACACCATTATCCGTCCAGATAATCCGGATGTCATCCTGTTCGGTGATGACAGATACATGAGCTTCGGTTGCAGTATCTCCATGACGGATTGTGTTATCCGTTAAGTTATACAGAACCTTCTCAAAGAGCGGGTCTGCGAATATCTGAAGAGTACCGGTTTCATCAAAAATATTAATTGCAGGGTTACCTGCTAATATAATCATATTTGATAGATTCAGCCATTTTGGTAATTTTGCTCCAAGATCCTGATAATTCTTTGAGAAATCTATCTGATGTTCAATGGCCTTTGCTGAATCTTGTATTTTATCGAGGAATGATTGAACCTCGTCAATGTCTTTTGTTTTTCGAGCGAATCGTAAAAAACCCTGTATCGTCATCACTTTGTTCTTAATATCGTGTCTGGTGACGCCGGAGAGGAGATTGAGCTTTCTATTTGCCTGCTGTAAAGCATCTTCTGCCTCCTTGCGATCATGGTTCAGTAATGTAATTGCAATCTGGTCGGCAAGCTGGCAGGCAAATGCTATCTCATCACTCTCCCAGTGATGTGGACGATCAACATGTTCAAAGCATATTACCCCAAGATTCTGTCCTGAGACCCGTATCACCGCATCCAACATTGAAGTAATGCGATTCGGTTTGAGATACCCCTCTACATATCCAGCCGTACGTGGGTCAGTCAATGGATCATGTGCATCGATAAAATTTGCCTTGCTTAGCTCGTCAAATTCATTTACATATTCATGGCGTTTCAATACAAGATCCCGCGAATGTCGATCCTCTAATTTTTCAAATAAGTCAATGCACCGTAATTCATCCTCTTTCTTGTTAAAAAGCCAGACACTAACCCTCTCTACACCCAGCACTCCTGATGAAACCTGAGTAAGTATAACTGATAATGCATCCACATCACCTGAAAAAAGGTGGGGTGACAAAGAAATCATTGCCAGCACCGCCTGCTGATTCTGGGTCCTTTTCAATGTCGAAACAAGGTTTCTTTCAGCCCGTTTTCTTTCGGTAATATCACGATTGCTGCCGCGAATTCCGATGTAATCTCCATCGGTATTATATACCTGCTGACATTCATGACCTATCCATCTTTCTTCTCCGTTTCTTGCAATAATCCGATATTCAAGAGAGTCAGTATCTCTATGGTATTCCTGTAATGAAGAAAAATGGTTAACAATTTTATCCCGGTCATCGTTATGTACTATTTTCATCAGGAGATCCGAATCGAGAATAAACTCTAGAGGACGATAACCGGTAATTCGTTCGCAGGACGGAGAGACATATTTATAGTTTCCATCAGGAGTAATCCAGAATTCCCAGTCATAGGTAAAATCAGCAACTGTGCGAAATTTTTCCTCGTTCTCCCTTATTGTTTCCTCCATCTGCTTGCTTTCGGATATATCCTGGTTCACACCGTGGGTCTTGATAGTCTTACCATTTTCGTCTTTCGTTATTCCTATAAGCACGATAATATGCCTGATTTCACCGTCCCGACGGATTATTCGGTGCACCAATTTTGACTCATACTCAGGGTCGGTAGCCTCTATGGCTTTATTCACTTCATCGGCTACTGTATGTAAATCGTCAGGGTGAACGAATTTGTTTGCATACATCTCCGCCGTCATTTCATAGCCTCCTTCGAACTCCGCATTGGTGCCATAAAGAGAATAGAATGAATCGTCAAAGGTGAATATACCTGAATTAACATCAAATTGCCAGTTAGCCATATGTGCCAGGTTCATCGCTTCTGAAAGTTGGAACTGACTTATTTTAAGTGCCTCTTCCATCAGTTTACGGTCGGTAATGTCAATAAGTGTTCCCCGCCCTCTGAAAAACGTATTACTCTTCGTTACTGGTTTCGTCAGGCTCCTCACCCATCTGACCTCTCCGGATTTTGTAAGGACACGATAATCCAAGGGATATTCAATTCCTTTAGTAATCTCAGAAAACCTGTTTAGCAGCAGGTCACGGTCTTCAGAATAGATAAGATCGATAAAATTTCTTCCGATAATCTCTTCGGATTCAAATTCCAGGATATTCCTAACACTTGGAGTGATATAGGTTATGATTCCATGACTGTCAATTTCATAGATGACATCGCTGATGCTCTCAACTAGTTCCTTGTATTTTTTTCTGCTCTCTTTGAGGAGATCCTCTGCGGTCTTACGGTCTGAAATATCCCGGATAGATTCGATAGCTCCCACTATTTTGCCTTCGTTATTTTTTAAAGGGATTGATTTACACCAAAGATATAGGTTTTTTCCACCCAGATAAGCAAGAGTGGTCTCGGCAGTAATGGTGTCACCTTCCCTTCGCACATTGGAATAGTGGGGAAACTCCATTAATGGGTCTGGCATTATAGCGAAATCGATAAGAATTGGGCGGCGTTCTCCATAGAAAGGAAGTGAATACTCATAGTATTCCTTACCTAGCATATCTACCGATTGGATACCGGTCATCTCTTCAATTGCATGATTCCATGCAATCACTTTCCCCTCACTATCAATAGCAAATGTAGCATCGGGAAGGAAGTCTATAATGTCACCCAATCGCTGTTCTGTCTCAAAAAGTTTTTCCTCAACACATTTTCGTTCAGTGATGTTAGTTGCAATTTCAAGCCGTACAATTCGGTTATCAATCCACCGGATAGCGCTATCATGGCATTCGTACCACTGTTTGGTGATTGTATTTTGGAATTCCCAGATCAGGATTTCGGCTGGATTGCGATCCGGGTCCAACAGTTTTTCATTCGTGCAGAATGGACAGGGACCCTTTTGATCCATTTGGAGTGCTTTCCAACACGTTTTTCCTGTAAGATCACCCCAAATTTTTCTTCCGTACTCGTTTACAAACAATATTTCAAAAGTTTTCATATCCGCTACATATACGAGTGCATCAAGACTGTCCATGACTGTTTTGAATGTCGCAAATAATTCTTTTAATGCCGCATCAGCCTTTTTGCGTTTGGTTATATCAACCCCTTGAGCAATTGTGGATATAATCATTCCCTCGGAGTCCAGGATGTTTGCAGAATTCCATAATATCGTTCGAACACTGCCATCTTTAGCGAGAATTGGGATCTCAACACTCTCCCACCGTTCTCCTTCCAGGGTCTTTTTGATCTGAATAAGTGATGTCTCCTTGCTTTCTTTGGGAAAAAGAATTTCAAGTGGTTGCCCAATGACTTCCTGATCAGATTTTAAAGTGAGATCCTCGAACGCATGGTTGAACCGGATAATCCTAAAATCCGGGTCCCATACAATAATGGGTGCACTGGCATAGTTGATAAGTTTATTAAGGTACTCATTTGTCTCCTGCAACGTGACTTCAACTCGCTTTCGCTCGGTTATGTCCTTGATTTGCACGAGGAACCCAGTTTTCGAATCCACACTTTCTACCAGAGGGGTGATGAGAACATCCAGCCAGATTATCCCTTTTCGACTGGTAGGATAGAGGTTCAGGGTTTTTACCTTTTCAAAATCGAAAGGTCCCTGATAGTGAACTGTCTTTCCCTCAAGCAGATTCTCCTTCTGCTCACCATTAATGTTCGGGTCAGCAAAAAGAGAGAAATTCCGGATTGCATGTATATTCTCTATGCCAAACAGTTTCAGACACGCATTGTTGGCATGTACCAGTATTCCGGCAGCATCATAGAGTTCAATGGCAATAGGTGATTGATTATAAATTGTACTGTAACGGTTTTCGCTCTGACGCAGCGCTTCCTCAGCCGCTTTGCGTTCCGTGATATCCTGGTTAATACCCTTAACTTTGACCGGGTTGCCTTGTTCATCCTTTTCGAGTCTGCCAATTGAATGGAGGGTCTTTTGGGCAGAGCCGTCTTTTGGATTGATTACAAAATTAAGGTCATACTCTTTTCCCTCCATAATCAGGTCATTGAACGCTTTAAGAACCAATTCAGGTTCAGTAATGCAGGATGCAAAATTTTCAACCGGGAAACTAACTGCCACTCTGGGATATCCGAATAAGTAACAACCTTCTTCAGAACCCCACATCTGGTTCGTTTTTATATCGTACTCCCAACATCCGATATGGCCGATCTCCTGAGTCATCTGAAGTCGGTTTTCATTTATCCGAAGTGCTTCTTCCTCTAGCTTGCGCTGTGTGATGTCCTGCACCGTTCCATGAAGCCCAATAATCTTTCCTTCCCTGTCACGATTCACACCTCCGAACGCATTTGTCCATCTTATATTGCCATCGGGTCGGATCATTTCGAGCTCAAGATTGTAAGGTTCACCGGTCGTAAGTGCTCTTGTAACAGCACCACTAAGACTTACCCAACTGGCAGGTGTATAGACCCGTGGAAGCTCTGCATAGGTGGGAGCCGGTAGTAATGGGTCCCATCCGGCTATACTGCACAGTTCATCTGACCAGGTCACTGTATCAGTTTCTATAACCCAGTCCCAGATCCCAATGTGCGCCAGACGATGGGCCTCTTTCAGACGATCCTGAGTAGATATCAGTTCTAGTTCCGTCCGTTTGCGTTCGGTGATGTCGCGGCAACCCCCAAAAACCTGGCTGAATGCTGAGGAATCTTTGGTAGGTAAATGTGCTGTGTTGACTGCAAGCCATCGTTCCGTCCCGCTTTTTGTCAGGATACGAAGTATGCAGACTGCGGATGATCCTTTAGGAAGATTTGTAATATTTTCATCGAAAACCGAAGCATCATCAGAATGGACGATGCACCTCCAACACCCCATGGCAAGGAGTTCGTCAATCGTGTATCCCGTAATTTGTTCAACCGCCCCAGCCATCCAGTTGATTGAATAGAGGGCTCCATCAGGTTTGATACAGGAGAATACAAAATCCGTTGTCATTTCGGAGATGTATTTATACCGCTCCTCATTTTCCTGCAGCGCCTCTTCCGCTTGCTTTCGGTCGGAGATGTCCTGGGTAATATTAAGAATGTGCGGTACACCATTTAATTCGATAATTGAAGTGGACATCAAGCCATAAATCTCTCCGGTTTTTGTAAGAAAACTGGCTTCGTAATCTCTGACTTCACCGTTGGCTTGCAACCCTTCGACAATCTTTCTCCGGTCCTCCGGGTCCTTCCAGATATTAATTTCCAAAGAAGTTTTACCAATAACATCTTCTTCTGTATATCCGGTTATCTCGGTAAATCCCTTATTAATTGAGATAAACATGCCGTCATTAAGACGGGTAATGCAGATTGAATTGGGGCTCGTAAAGAAAGCTTTCCTAAATTTTTCTTCACTTAAACGAAGCTCCTCCTCGACGACTTTGCGCTCTGTGATGTCCCGGCCAACACCAATAAATTGCCGCTCGCCCTTATTGTTAGAATAGGGAGTGCCATTAGCAACAAACCATAACCATCTGCCATTTGCATGCCTGACGCGATAAGCCGGGCTCGTCTCACTCTGACCGGTGGTGAGAACCCTCTTTAAATATTCAACCAGAGGTGCTATATCGTCCGGGTGTACGAATGGCATCAAGGATTTCCCAATTACATCACTTACGGGATAGCCGAAATGTCGTTCCCATGCAGGGGATATGAAAACAAAATTACTCTCATCATTAAGCGTGAAAATTACATCAAAAGAGTTTTCGATATGCACTCTGAAGGTTCGCTCACTCTCACGGAGTGCCTCCTCCGCCCTTTTTCGCAACGCTGCCGACTTGATGTTGTGAGATAGTTCGGCATACTGTGAGCCGAGTTCCCCACCTTTCTGGAGGTAGAAGTCCACTCCGTTGTTAATTGCCTGGATGACCACTTCTTCCCGCCCTCTACCGGTGAACAAGATGAACGGAATGGACCCAAAGCGTGCTCTTACCTCAATAAGGAACTCTATGCCATCCATATCTGGCATCTGATAATCGGAAATGATGGCGTTATATTGTTCTTTTTCGAGGAGTTCTAATGCAGCAGGTGCCGAAGTGATAGTGGTAACAGAAAAATCTCCGGATTCCTCAAGGAATAATTTACCTATCTCGAGAAGACCTGTTTCATCGTCAACATAGAGAACCCGGATTGTATCTGCCATTATACCCTATTGTCTGTTTCATGATACATACTTTTTTTGTATATGGATTTCGGATATCTTTGTTTCCCGGACATCCATGATTTATCCCGGCAATAAGGTGCATCAGTTGATTGGCGATACATGGTAGCCCATCTCAATGCATTTAAGTACTTACGGGGTGGGTAGGCAGAACTGTTCACACGAATAACCGACGGTCTTTTTTTTACCTGGATAAACATCGGGAAAATAATATTCACGATAAAAACTTCCGTCTTCAATTTATTAACATAACTATTAAGCTTTCATTGCGAGATGTCCGGATTGTTCAAGCCTTATTAGGTTTACTTGGTGGTTCTCCAGGGTTAAACGGAAACTCAGTTGCCCTCAACCGCTCATTCAGCTAGGACTGATGCATCAGCATGTGTCCGACTGTAGCGATCTACAGCAAATTAATTTCCATAATGCCACTTCCCATTCGGCACAGTGATTTCGAACCGTGCCCCTTTCCCCGGCTTTCCGGTCTCCTGTATTGTCATTCCCGTAATTTCAAGGATTTCTTTAGCTAGAAACAAGCCATAGCCAGTGTTCTTCCCGTAACCCTTCTGAAATATCATTTCTTTCTGATCTGCCGGCACACCGACACCATTATCCGTCCAGATAATCCGGATGTCATCCTGTTCAGTGACTACCGATACAAGGACTTCCGTTGCGGTCTCTCCATGCCGTATTGTGTTATCTATTAGGTTATACATCACATTTTCAAAGAGTGGGTCTGCGAATATCTGGAGAGTGTCAGTTTCATCAAAAATATGAATTGCAGGGTTACTCACTAATGTAATCATATTAGATAAATTCAGCCACTTTGGTGATTCGATTCCAAGATCCTGATAGTCTTTCGTAAAATCTATCTGGTGTTCAATGTCCTTTGTTGAATCTTGTATTTTATCAAGAAATTTCTGAATTTCGTCAATATCTTTTGTTTTTCGAGCGAATCGTAAAAAACCATTTATCGTTATCGCTTTATTCTTTATATCATGTCGGGTAATACCAGAGAGAAGATTGAGTTTCTTATTCGCCTGGCTTAGTGCCTCCTCATTCTGCTTGCGTTCGGTTATGTCCTTGACGAAACCCATAAAGCGTGTGGACGATAGTCTGACGGCGTCAACTGACCAGTACCTGATGGTGCCACTTTTGTGCCGAAAGAGTGATTCACCAGTTGCATAGCCTTGTTCGATAACTTCGTTGAAATGCTTTGCACCCACTTCATGTGTTTCTGCCGGTAATATGTCCGGTATATGCATACCTAGAAGTTCCTCCTTTTCGTACCCGGTAATCCTGCAGGCAGCAGGATTGACTTCAAGGTAGTGGCCAGTTTCATCAGTGATAAAAACACCATCAGGTGCATTATTGATGTAACTGTGGAGACGTCCCTCACTCTCTTTTAATGCCTTTTCTGCCACTTTACGATCGGTGATATCCTGGGCGATTTCCACTACACCTATAAGATTTCCTCGTTTATCGAATACCGGCTCACCCCTCTCGTCCCAAACCCTACCATCGGGGGTCTGCATAATTGCATGTTCGGACTTTTTTGTCGCAAATGCCCTTAATGTCGGGCAATTTTCACATGGTCCGGACGGGTCTGCCCAAAGAGAGTGACAGGTGTGACCAATCATTTCCGCAGTCGGTTTGTTAACAGATTTTGAGGCGACCTTGTTCGCCCATAGGACTTTCAAATCTTTATCAACAAAGGCAATGTTTGAGGTAATACCGTCAAGGATTGCAGTTTTTTGTGCCTCACTTGCTATAAATGCCTCTTCTGCCCGTTTGCTTTCGGTGACATCAGTGGCAATGCCAAGGATTTTGACCACTTCACCCCCCGGACCGGTGATCGGGACAAGGCGTGTACTAGCCCAGCGTTCTCCATCAGCGAACTGATATAATTCCTCAGTGAAATATAACTTTTTGGTAGCAATAACAAGATTGATCATCTTCATGAAGCGAATTCCAATCTCGTGCGGAAAAGCCTGGTCGGTCCGTTTACCTATGAGATTTGCTGGAGTGTATCTGAATACCTTCGCAGCTTGTGGGTTGATATACTCTATAACACCTTCATGGTCAATAAGGAAAACCATGTCAGGGCTTGACTCTGCAAGTGTTTGGTACAGTCTCTCGCTCCGGTGGAGTGCCACTTCCGCCTGTGTTCGTGAGATAGCCTGCTTGATCTTGTGCGAGAGTTCAGCAAACTGTGCATTGGGTTCACCGCCTTTCTGGACGTAGAAATCAGCACCGTTATTGATTGCCTGAATGACCACCTCTTCCCTGCCTTTGCCTGTGAACAGAATAAATGGAATCTTTCCAAAACGTGCCCTTACTTCAACAAGGAACTGGATTCCGTCCATCCCTGGCATCTGGTAATCGGAAATAATGGCATCAAATTTTTCTTTCTCTAGGATGTCTAATGCTGCAGATACCGAATCAATAGTTGCAACAGAAAATTCACCTGATTCCTCAAGGTAAAGTTTCGCGATTTCAAGGAGACCAAGTTCGTCGTCAACATAGAGAACCTGGATAGCATCTACCATTATACTCTATTGTCTGTTTCATGGTACATACATTTTTTGTATAAAGATTTCGGATATCTTTGTTTCCTAGACACCCACGATTTTATCCCGGCAATAAGGTGCATCAGTTGATTGGCGATACATGGTAGCCCATCTCAATGCGTGTAAGTACTTACGGGGTGGGTAGGCAGAACTGTTCACACGGATAACCGACGGGAAATTAACACCCAATTAACTATCGGGCAATTGATGAACCTTACAAGATTACCCGGTAATGTGTTCTCTCAATAAACAGGCATCCTCCCGATGTAAACAAGTAGTATTAATCAGCAGACGATTAGAGAAGGACGATGATTATTAACTGTGACAAGGTAAGACTAAACAACCATGATCCCTACCGTTAACATTCCTCGACAGATCAATGAAATTAACTGCCCGGTTTGTAACGGAATTATAACCACAAATACAATTTCAGGTCATTTGTTTGATATCCAGTCACCCATTGAAATTGAATTGAAGTGTCCTTGCTGCAAAAGACAAATACTCATTGTTTGTCGACCAACGGTCTAATCCCGCAATTATGAGTACACGGTGGTCCTTCCTCCCTGCCGTAGGAAACGTCTCAACATTTCGTTCACCGCAGCTAACCGGCAGGGGGAAGGTTCCGGTAGGCAGGCTGGCCCCCCCCAAGCAGGAGTGGCGCTGGGGGGTTGGGTGGCCGTCGGGGCGAGTTAAGTTTGCCAAACTGGAATGAATAAGCCGTTTATTCCAATTTTTTCAATAAACACAATTTTCTCTTTAACACCAATTCAATGACAAATAATATTAGTTACTTATTAAAAGCCATTAAATTGGGAAAAAATACTTTTATCTGCCTCTTTAATCTAAAACAATTGAGACATATGGTGGGGGATATATCAATTGATGAGCGAAATGCCGAAGATCTTTTCAAAGAAGGTTTGCTAGCATATAAGGTAAAAGAGTACCCTACCGCATTGGCCCTATTCAATGAGGCCCTTGAACAAGACCCAAAATATGAATCTGCTCTCAATGCAAAAGGAGTGGTTCTATTTGCATTAGGTATGCAATCAGATGCTCTTGTCACATTTGATCAGGTTATATCACTGAACCCGATGAACGAGAAGGCCAGGTTAAACAGGCAGAAAGTTTTTGCAAAACTGGGGCCGTTCAATCCAGAACCGAAGAAACCGATCTCTGTTCCTCCTATAAAACAACAACCTGCTCCTGAAACTGAAACTGAACCCTACAATTACGCAGACGAATATCATCGTAACTATTTCCTTTACATATGGTTCAGTTGCATCATTCTCTTCTGCCTCTTTCCACCCTCATTATTGCTGTATGCCATTCTCAGCGGGGTTTTCGTCTATATCGATGCGAAAAATATCAATGCTGGGACCGAAAAAGGGCATGGCATCCTAAACGATATATCCCCTTCTAAATGGGTTTTGTTTGTTATTTTGCTCTGGGTTATCGCTTATCTCCTTTACCTCTATAAACGTCATGAGATATTCTATCTAAACAATTATGATAACCGCGATGGCTTTGAACCTCCGACCCGGTAAAGTATGGTGATACTTACCTGAGTCCTTCTGGTTTCAGGGGTGTTAATATTATCATGGGTGCTGATTGGGTTTCAGACCTGGGTTAGTTCACAACGACCAGTGGCCACAGTAAATCCAGTGGTTATCTCATCCACTGTGGTAACTACAGGAATTCCAATAACTATTCAATCGGCACAATTACAGAAACTTCGGTGGCAGTAGCACCTATCAATAACGGAATGACGGTCCATTATATTGATTTAGGTCAGAGTGATTCAGAATTAATCCAATATAATGGCCATAATATGCTTATTGATGCAGGGTCTACCGATGCAGGAAATACAGTTGTATCATACCCAGTTCCAGAATGAGACCGTGATCCGGAATGCGGTCTGGTCATGTTACCAGGAAACCCTACCGAATTCCGTGGCCAGACAATCTTTGACATCGGTGCATTTCCAGAACCCCCTATAAGCGGTACCCTGGCCTGGAAAGTAACCCAACCGTGGTCCGAATCAAAGGATGAGAATGAAAGGTTTGCCAGTCAGAAAGCCCTGGAGTTAATCGAACATCTGAAGAAAAGGCAGGATAAGAAAGATTGATTATTTTTTAATCAATGTATATTGATATAAGTGTTTATGTACAAACTCGCATTCGATCAGAAAAAAATGATCATCGTTGTCGCCATTATCGTTCTGTTTCTCGTGTTAGGGGGAATCGCTCTTGTTACCACAGGTGCGTTCACCCCAGGACTGGCAGTTTCAATCTCTTCATTCCAGACAGACAAGGACCTCTATCACTCAAATGAAATAATGAAAATTCAGGTAAACCTTTCCTCAAAATCGAACCTTGATGATACGGATGTGGCTGTACATGGGATAAAAGACAGATATGGAGACCTCCATCTTAATAAAAATTCCACCCTTAATCTCATCTCAGGATCCAATACCGTGATTTTCGAATACGAGCTCCCAACCTGTTCCAGGTGTACAGGTATAGATCCTGGTGATTATCCACTTAATCTCACTATAACACGGAATGGAGTCCAATTAACCAGTGGGGAGCATATAGTCCGTCTTGAACAATAACAGGTGAAAGGGATCGATGACTCTCCCTACCATCCACGGATTTTTTCACTCTTAAAAAATCTTTGAGAGACACCCTGAATTTGTCTTTTGTGCTATCTTAATGGGGTGGTATTATCGAACAATTTCCACGAACCATTTTGTAAGAGCATTTGATCAGGTAATCATGCGATCTGTTCAAGGATATGACCGATCAGCCGTTTTTCTGCCTTATGAATGTGCTCTAGAAGGGTGCTTTTATTAACTTCCATCTTATCTGCAAGATCACTCGCGTTTACCTTGCGGGGATGATCAAAATATCCCAGACGGTAGGACTCGATCAGGATATTCCTTTGTCGCGGCGTGAGGACATCGAGGATTGCGGTAATCTCAGGATTGTAGGTACCCATCGATAAAATTTCAAGGCCCCACCCCTTTTCGATGGCGTCAGATATGAACAAATTGAAATCCTCCGGGGTCCCGACCATGTTGAAGGTCAGGCAATCATTCTCAAATACAACCGGAGGCTCGAATTTTGATCCATATGTGTGTAGAAATTTCGCAATATCCTCCGAAAACGCCCCCTTGACAAGACAAATAAATTCGCGTCCTTTATTCTGAAGTACTATAAGGTTCGAGACGTAATTGCATTTGATCTGATCAACCGGGACCCCTTCTCTGATGGTAAATTTGCATACTTCGCTATGCATATCGTCGACCATATTGAAAAGAGAGATTACCTCGAATCGTTCTATTACATGGCCATAGGATTTACAGTACTCGAAGATGTCCGCTGAAAGTCTCACCCGCATCTTTTTCATACTTGAACTAATACACGCAAGGGGTATAAATATGACCGTACATGTATGGCTCAATTCATAACATCTTCCCCATCCTTTTCTTTATCTATTCTATGAGAAATCAAGTGATGAATATGAACCATTGTGTTGAAATGAAAGACACCGGTGATAGGGAATTGAACAATCAGTTAACTGAAACGGGGAAACAACACCAAAATTGTGGATTTTTCATTCCAGCTGGTGTCCTCGTCGGCCTTGGAATAGGTTTACTTGTCGGTCAGGCGGGTGTTGGTTTTCTTTTAGGGCTTGGGTCCGGATTTTTAGGCACGGGATTATTCCCCCTTATTAGAAAATTACGAGAAAGTAAGGATACACAACCGGGAACCATGGATATTACGAATCTTTTTATCGGTGCCTTCCTGGTAGCTATTGGAGTCAGCACTGTCATGGCACCGGTTGCAATCTGGCCGTATGAAATTGCCGGGTTTTTAATCCTCATCGGCATTTGGATCCTGGTTAAAGGATTCTTTACAGCTGGATGAAATGTGAATGTCTTTGCTTCAGACCCTGATTTTAAAGAAAGCAAGGTGTGTTTTCTGCAGGGCATGTGATCAGGGTACTACCCTTTAACAGGCATACGCGGTGTCGGCAACAATCTTATTTTTTTGTGCAATTAAGGTTGCATTCGGCATTATTATTTCAATTATTCATGCAGGTATTCAGATTTGCTTCGTATTTACTCGACCAGTCGCATTTTGACAGATCACAGTTGCCATATGGCCGTTGCTCAGTGCCTTAATGCTGTCCTGTGCCGGCCGGTTAGCGGTTAAGAACACCGTCAGTGCAATGAGTGTGCCAAAAATGGCGATTCAGATGATAAACAGAAGAAGTTTTTTCATGTATTTTGTAAAATAGGGTAATCATGAGGATGTGATCGTAGAATGTCAGAAGTAAAACAACCTGATGCATTAAAGAAACTGCTCGTATTCATTATCGCACTGGCAATTCTCGGTACCATCATAGCTACCATCTGACATTTCGCCGTAGATCTCCCACAGCAACAGAAGTCAATGCAAGCTCCCACAAACGCAATAGATGAATGTACACGATGTGCAAGTATACAGGATATATACCTGAAAACAAAGTGCAAAGAGGAAAATGGATGTTCGTCAATTAATACACCGAAAACAGAGTATTCAACCACGAAACAACCTGAGAACCAGGGTAAACAGGTTTTTAATAAATCTGGATTTAGATAAATCCCGGCTTCTTTCCGCTTCCCGGGTACTGACGAGGACCGGGGTGGCAGCAGCATCGACAAGAAACTGTCCTATTGGTCTTTCCTGAGTGGTCGATCGCCTTCCTGGTTGTCGCTGCATCAACCGGCCCGCAAGCTGCGAAAATATAGTCCGTGTCTGAAGCAAGGGCATTGGCGACAGTAGTGGTGAGGGTGCCGTCACTGATTTCATACTGACAGATGCAGGGGCAATACGCAAAAGAAGTCCCCCACTCTCCCTAATCGACATCCATCGAAACTTTTACCTGATTTAATGCATTCCCGAATTTGAAAGTGGTAAATGGTCACAAAATACTTCTTATTCTCGTTCATTTACTTCTCGCCTTTCAGCCAGCTGAAACAGAAACTCAACAGGGGGTAGAAAACTTTTGGCAGAAACAACCATTTGGAGTAACGCTCTACAAGACGGTAGTTGTCGTGGTGCTCGGTGTGACAGTAGTCCTGTCATACGAGTCAATAGCTGCAGTCCTCACAGTAAGTTCAGATGTTAGAGACCGAAGGGAGTATGGGGTCGATTGTATCCAGTTCCCTTGAAAACTTCTCGAATGACAGTTACCAAATGTCAGGCTCAAGCCTGAATGTCCTTTCGCGAGACGGCAAATCCCGTCTCTCGCGTGAAATGTCATTAGGGAATAACGGAGTAGACCACACCATTGCTTTCAGCCAGGACGGTGGTGAATCAGTCTATAGCGATGAAACAGGATCGGATTCTGTCGGCTCATCTTCTGACGATTCCAACCTATGTCCTTCTGGCTCGCAATCTGGATCGAAAAACAGTAAGGCCGAATCGAGCCGCATCACTGCCGGAACTGACGCTTTCCTTTCATCAGGAAGTGTGGTTTTGCACGGCAGCGGTAGTTCTTCTGGGGTGGGTTATGCACTATCCGCTCAGGGTGTTGGTGCGATATTCTCCCAATTCCATGTGGACACTCAAACCAGCAACAAGACGAATACCAGCTCCCACATGAAGTATGACGACCTGACATTTGCAAACGGAAAATTCAAAATGAACCGTTCCATGAATGTACGGAGATAAAACACAATGAACATAGGAACAGAGGAGGTGTTCCATCTTCTCACCGGGTCTCTTGCCCTGGTGGGAGGTCTCACCTCCTTTTTGAAGAATAGAAGAATCAAAGCCTTAACTGATGTAATTCTCGCCTTTGGTGACGAAACAGCTTGTTATATCAAGTTTAAACAAACTGGTTCCCTCAACAATGACGAGCTCAAGTACCTTGGGCTGCAGTCGGTCCGGTTCTTTGAAAAGGTTGAGGTTTTGGGGCTTGATTTGGGGAGGTAGTAATGCCTTCCAAAAATAACCATTTTTAGGGTGATTTATTGGGGTTATACTGGGTTTAAATTTTGAAGGTGAACATTTGCTTGTAGTAAAACAGGTGACGTTTCTCAGTTAAGATAAAGTGATAAAATAGGGCTATTTAAAGATAGAATTACTGCAGATATTTTATAGATTATTTTTGCCTTTATTTCAAAACAGTTTGGTTATATCATTTTGTGAAGAGTTTATAAAGGGGTAAAGTAAAAATTCCTCGTCGTTTTGATAAAGGTATCAGAACAGTAGAGGTAATTGGCCTTTAATTGGGAAAATGGGAAATTTTTTGCTGTTGCATAAGGTTCCACAAAAAACAAGGAACGTATTTCAAGCATTAAAATGGATTGAAGTTTTTCTTCAAAAACCTTTGAATATAACTCTTCAGTGAATGGGACCATTTTTGGTGACATATCAGTATATAAATATACCGATATGTCCTGGAGACATAACGTTTTCAAAAATTAGAGTATAAAGCTCCTCGATTTTAATAAAATCGATACTTTTTTTTTTACAATTTTGCTAATTGGAAAGGCACTTATTGGTAAATTTAATCTGCAAATAATTATAAATACCGAAAAATGACGAATTAATAGCAATAGACATGTCCAATACCACACTCCCTTCTATCCAAGCCCAGTGGGTGCGCGAGTTCTTGGGTGGTCCCATCCCATCGGAAAGTGAGACGGTCTGTCAGCCCTGTGTCCTGCTGTCCGCGGCACACGGACGGGATGGGACATGGAACATCCATCCCCGCACCAAGTGCTGTAGTTACCATCCCGACCTCTTCAACTTCCAGGTTGGCAATGTCCTCAACGAGACCGAACGCGGCATGGCACAGGCCCGCGCTGTCATGGAGGAGCGTGTGAACGCACTGTTCATGGCCACGCCTCTGTTGCTAAAGAAACCACCGGTATACCGTCTGCTCTATGACCGGGCCACGTACATGGGATGCTCACTTCGCCTGTGCTGTCCTTACTACGTTGAGGATTCGGCTGGCGGTCGCTGTGGCATTTGGGATCATCGCAACGCCACTTGTGCGACGTGGTTCTGCAAGCATACGCGAGGACAGGTGGGCTTTACGTTCTGGAGAGAGGCGATGGAGCCTCTGCTCAAGAGCCTGGAACGTGCCTTGGCCTTCTGGTGTCTGACGCAACTGCGCCTTCCAGAGGAGAACCTGAAGCGAACGATGGAGGCCGCCGATTGTGGCATCCCTGCGAAATTCGCTTCCAGCCTGCTGGAGGAAACCGGAGATCCCGCCGCACATTTCGCGCTCTGGGGGCCTTGGGTCGGTCGCGAGGCCGAGTTCTACTGCGAATGCGGCCGACGCGTCTCGGCACTCTCTCCTTGGGACGTGCTCGCCATCGGAGGGCCGGAAGCAGCCCTCTATCTACGCTTGGCACGCAAGGCCTATCGCGCCCTGTGCTCCACCAGACTGCCGCGTACCGTCTGTCCGGGGCGATTCGAGGTACACCCCCTAGCTGACGGTCGCGTGCAAGTGGTGGGGTACTCGTGCTACGACCCGATCGCCGTTCCGGCCGTAATCATTGAATTGCTGTCTTACTTCGAAGGCCGCACGGTGAATGAGGCGCTGCGAGCCATGCGGAGGATGACTGGGATCGACATGGAACCCAAGCTGATCCGCAAGCTGCTGGACTTCGGAATCCTGGTGGAGGCGAAACGCCCGGGATTGTTTGCGAGGCGCATCGGCACCCGCGGAAGAAATCCCAAGATCGCCCAAACGCGGCGTGTGCGGCTGAAAGCGGAAGCGCTGCTTCACCTGCCGGGCATGGTCCCGCCCGAGCCGAGACCTGCATGGAACGAGGAAGACCAAAGGACGAAGGCGATTCCCCGAGCGGATCCGCGACGGGTCCGGAGATGCAGGAGGTAACTGGACATGAGCGACAAGCTGCCCCCCTTGGGGTGTTTCTGGCAGGGGGACAAGATACGATTGCGGGCATTCTCTGTCGGAGACGTAGAGGTGCTACGGGCGGAGGAACAGGACAGCGAGGCTATCCGTCTCTCGGAAGGAACCATCAAACCGCTCGAATCTCCAGAGACACTGAAAGATAGCATCGAGCGCGAGGCGAAGCAACCGCCCGACCAGGATCTTCGTCTCGTCGTCGAGACGTTGGACGGAACGATGGTGGGCGATGCGAACCTCCGAGATTGGAACAACCGGAGCGGGACCTTCACGTTCGGCATCCGCATCTTCCGTGCATATCGACGCCGAGGTTTTGCGACCGAAGCCGTGCAGCTGCTCTTGCGCTACGGGTTCTACGAGCTGCGCTGTCAGAAGGCGAACTCGATCACGCTCTGCGGCAACGAGCCGTCTGTGCGTCTGCACCGGATCTTCGGGTTCCGGGACGAAGGTCGGATCCGACGCGCCTTCTATACGGATGGGCGTTACTTCGACAAGCTGCTCTTCGGGCTGACGAGCGAGGAGTTCGATGAGTTTGAGCGAAGCCGATCCATCCCGTGAGCGGAACCATGCATCTCAATTTAGTGTCATATAGGTGAGCTAAAATTAGTCAGTAACACGAGAATTACAAGAGTTTATATTTTTTTCGTTTTTATAAATTTGGAAGTTATATTTACTTCCCTGAAATGATCAGGTGTCAGAAAGAGGGTAGATTTGATTCTATCCTTTGTTATACCGAGATTTATACGCTGGCAAACGACAATAGATATATTAAATGGTTAAGAAAAATTCATTCAGTTTATCTTCTCTATGTGATAATCTTTTCAACAAAAAGTCATACACAGATGACAGTAAGTGAATTATGGCGTCATTATCTGCTTCTTGTTGATTCAGATGTTAAGTATCAAAGTTTTTCCACCTAGATTAATCAAGAATTTCTATATGTCATCGGTTAATGAATAGGTTGGTTTACAACCTTATCCAGCTTAAGACCATACTCAACTCCCATTTTTTTTATGAATCAATTCGGCTGGTATATATATTAGTATGCTATGGTAGCCCTGGTTCCTAATTTGGGTTCAAATCAGAGCTTGTTTAGTAAAAAATTAGCAAAACAGTCTGTTTTAAAGAAATTGCTAAAACGGCAATAGAATCTAAATTTCAAATCCGATCCAAAAAAGATATTTCCTGTTGAATTTCTTTTAGCGCTTTCTTTTTTCCCGAAAGTTTCGCCCTGCTAGCAGAATCAGGAAGTACCGGGTGTTTTACTATGTTCTGATAAATTGTCTCAACGAGAGGATAATCTGAAATAGTTTGGACAAATATAGCTCCATTATTATGACGAGGAGTTGCAGTAACATCTATCTGCATGGAGAACCTGCCGTCTTTTTGAAGAATGCGGTTGTGGATGTCCTGAATTGATTTAAACCAGGCAAGTGTTTCATCGCGGACATGATGAGCCTCGTCATTTAGAACCATTAATTCATCGATATCTCTTACGATGTCACCGAGATCCAGTTTAGAATCAGTGGTTGCTCCCACGGGTTTGGGACCCAGGAAATATGCCATCGTGTCTTCATCATCAAAGGTTGGTGGTTTGGTGTTGCTGTCATAGACACGGTGAATGTTGGTCAGGAAGATATCCCCTGTCTTTCGTGTGATGTTGACTTCGCCCTGGATATGCAAAGTAAGTTGAAAATCATCCTGCCAGTTTTGTCCTTCGTATCCGTTATCCGGGAGAATAGGATCAGTAAAAAAGATCTTTAACCCATCGAAATCAGCCCGAATCCTGTCGAGCACAATGATATTAGGGGTGATGACAAGAAAATTTCGGGATAGTAATCGAGTTTTCCTCATAGAGTTTGTGATAATAACTCCATGCCAGGAGCAGGCTCATTACTTTGGTCTTTCCACTCCCGGTCGCCATTTTTACAACATATCGGTTCCAGGTTTCAGGAAACATCCCGGATGAAATAGCCTGAGAACTGTCGTAGCGGAGGAGATCGTATTTGTCCTTTATCTCAGCTATTTCATGAAGGTAGATGATAGTCTCGATTGCTTCACGTTGTGCAAAATAGTATCTGAAATGAAAGAATGATCCATCCGCTTGTGGAATTAAGTGTTCTGTTTTGAACCACCATTCGATTAGTGCACGGCTTGTTTCGCTTGCACCTTCATACCCTTTGTCTCTTCATGTTTTGACTTTTTTCCGGAGACTTGCGACAAGCGGTGGCAGAAGTTTTTCATATCCTTCTGTTCGGAGTAGTTCGTCAGCAGGGAACCAGCGGTGATCGGGGTCAAGGATAACATATGGATCACTTGGGAATTCTGGATGAAGTGCCATGTTATTTCCTCCCTAATCGGGTGATATTTGAGTCTTCTGTCAGAAGTTTCATCTGATGGATAGCAATTTTATTGAGTTTCAAGAGTCTTTCGTTTTGAGAGACGTTTTCATTTATGAAAAGGGCATTTAGGTTTTCAAGATTTGACAGGCAGACGAGTTGTGATATGTATGCATAATCACGTATGTTTCCTTTTTTATCAGGATTCTCTTCTCTCCATTCTTTCGCAGTTATTCCGGACAATGCCATGTTGAGAAGGTCAGCTTCGGATGCATATATCCGGTTTATCTGTTGTTTGGATAACTCAACAGGGATTAAATTTTCTTTAATAGCATCAGTATGAATTCGGTAATTAATTTTTGACAGGTTGCGTCTGATGTCCCAGCCCAGTTGTCTTCTTTCTTCGTCTTTGAGCCGCTGAAATTCTTTTATCAGATAATAGTTTAAATTCTACCGATATCCAGGAGGCAAATTCAAAAGCGATATCTTTGTGAGCATAAGTGCCACCATATCGACCGGCTTTCGAGACAAGTCCGATAGCTCCTGTCTGTTTTATCCATTGTTTAGGTGTAAGGGTGAAACTGTTGAGTCCTGCCTGTTTTCTAAACCCGTCGAATTCGACGGGATTAAAATTCGGGTTATTCAATTGTTCCCAGATCCCTAAAAACTCAATAGTATTCCTATTTCGTATCCAATTCCGAATTAGATCATCAGTTCGGTCAGAATCTTTATAGCGTGCAATATCGGTGATGCAGATATAATCCTCTTCATTCTGAACACATATAGCAACTTCTTTATCAAGTACCTTGATTGATGTCATTATTTATCTCAGATATACACATCGATTATATTCACTGTGTCATTTCCAAAGATGTCAACCACTTTTACGGCTATCTTTCGTCTTCCGAGCAGGCATTCCTTCGAGATGCTTTTCAGTTCGAGACTCCGTTCTCTCTTTGTACGGAAAGATTGCCACTCATTTTCAAATATATAATCTCCAGACCATATCACCTCGATTATAGCTTCCTCGTTTTTGATAGAGATAATCTCTTTTTTGCTTTCGTAATCAAAATCCACAGACCGGTAATCTATCCAGTCGGTCCAGGAACTGGTCAGATTTTGTCTTTTTACAACTCCACTTTTATCTTTAATAATTTTTACAATCTGGCCGTCATCAACAACAATTTTGCTTCAACCTTCTTTAAGCATGGCTTCAGCATTTGCAATCGTGTCCTGGTTATAATGGACTGAAAAGTCAGTGAGTTCTACTGATATTGAATTCCCTTTGATATGAGGAGTTACTTCTATGTATGAGACATCGTGGAATACTACCTGGTTCTTCTCGATGGCCCGTTTATCAAAGGCTTCACGCGGAATATATTTGAGTGAAAGGTCGATACCTTTAGACTTTGCTTCTTCCTGTACGTTGGGGAATAGTCCCATCTCAAATTCAAATCCAAGGATATCCACTTTCGTAATTCTTTTCTGTCTACATTCAGAGATAACCTCTTCAACAAAGAGCCGGGTGACCGGAAGATTTACCGGTCCTACTGATACTAGCCTGTTCTGTTTCTTTCCGTGAAAAGTAGAGAAATTCGTAACAATTTCAGCCCAATAAGCGTGAAGTATGAGTGCAACAAAATCTTTCTCCTTCTGTTCGAGTTGTTTTTGTTTTTCTTCATCACCGAGATTTTCGTTTATTCCAATATAGTGCTGGTGTTCATATTTGCCAAGGTTGAGGACTTCAAAAGCCCGGAAATCTTTTCCTGATTTTTTCATCTCCCGCTGGACACCAATCATCCTTTTGCGAGTGGTGTGAATGGCAAATTTGCCGAGATCGGAACCTATCCATTTACGACCAAGTTTTTCGGCTACTGCAAGGCTAGTACCGGAACCGGCGAAGAAGTCTGCAATTAGATCACCTTCATGTATCTCAGTTTAAGGTCAAATCTTCCTTGAATTCACACATAATTTAAGATTTGTAATATTAATTCATATTGATAAATTAAGTCAGATGCCAATTTTTTTTCTCATGACATTCAACAACTGGAAAAATACAATAATAAATCGAATTAAAACGTTTCACACATTAGAATAAGAGAAATAACGTAAATATCATCATTTTTTTTCTATAGCCCAGGCTCAATCAATTGATGACGAAACTGTTCACTTCTATTTTTATAGTGTGAATATTACCTGGTGAAGTGAGGGTCCCTTTTTATATCGTTTTGAGAGAACCGTTAATTGATGACATAATTCTCCCCACAATTGATCAAGAAATACATTTCCTTTCAATTCATGTCGAATAAGATCAAGTATTTTGTAACAATTTTCCTGAAAGACTCGTGTCCAGAGCAATGGACTATAATGCTGTTCAGATTTTTCAGCACTATTTATTTGAAGGATGAGGAATAATTGCCTACTCAAAACAAGTTTTAGTATACAACAGTAGATTTGTGATTCGATTACCTTATTTTTTTTCGTTGAGATTTTTCCTAGATCAAACTCGGATTTTAACTCTTTAAATATCATCTCAATTTCCCAACGAAACCGATATAATTCATAAATTTCATCGACTGAGAATTCATCTCTCTGCAGATTTGTAATATACGAATGCCAAGTTTGTAACTCTCGGTTATACCTAGCCACACAGCGGACTTTTAGCATATCCTGTTTACGTTTTCCATTATTTTTATGCCGTTTAAATGGAAATGAAATAACTGCTTCAAACTGATCATAGGGGTATTTTTCAAGAATTTCATTCCATGATAATCCCTTAATTGATTGTAAGAAAAAATCCGGACAGGGTGTTAGAATTTTTTCAATTCGGGGTTTTGCATTCTTTTTCAGCCGACTAATAAAAAATCCTTTGTTTTCGATAATTTTTGCAAACGTCCAATGTCGATAAAAACCCAGATCCATAATAATCAATGAATTACGAATCCATGGCCCAATTTTTAATGTTTTTATGTCATGAGTTTTTTCACTCACGAATGAGATACTTGTCGGAGTCAATCTGATAGCGTTGAAAAGAACGCTAACTTTTAACCCGGCTATTACTCTTCTCGACCGTGTCGCGGGGTATTTTTTTGCAAGTTTTTCGTGAAGTCGGATGACTGTGTTGTCCTTGATAAAAATTGATTGGAATCGCTGATATTTTGCTTTAACTTCAGGTAATGCGTTTTCAGATACTTTTTCAATCGAATTAAACAGCACAGTGCGAACAAAAATGCAAAAACGGCTATCAATCCGATTAAAAAAACTCTGATAAGAAATCGTAGAATCAACAAGAAGCCGATATCTTCGCCATAATTCACTTACTGTCAATCTAGTATGACTCGTGGAAGTTATTACTACTTGAGTAACACTATTAGCGTGGCGCGTAACGCCTACAATTTAATTAAAACCTATATTTTGGCTTAATTTTTGAAACAACTTGAGGATTTCATCGATACCTTTATTTTTTTGTAGGTGTTATATCACCTACATGGCAATTAAACGACATAAGCGAGGTGGTCGAGTATATCAGGCAGAGTACAAGTCTGAACGGGTAAACGGGAAGGTTAAAAGTACCTATGTCAGATACATCGGAGTGGAAGGAGAGCCAAAAATACCTTCACGAAAACACGTTAATGTTAATCGGAGTGTAAATTTTTCGCGTACGACGCAATCTGGCGATGTTACAGTTCTTTGGCACCTGGCAGAACAATTGAAAATACGAGAGGTTATTGATAGGATGAATTTTGGGAGTGAGCAATTGCCCGATGTCACACCAGGGAAAATCATCTCAATTTTTGCAATAAATCGAGTCATTGACCCTGAAAGTGCAACTCAAATATCAGAATGGGTTCGATTTACCGATCTACCCCTACTATCTGGAATAGCACCAGAATCATTTTCAAAAGATATTTTTTTAGAATCCCTAGATTTTATTTGCTATAAAGACCCAAAAACTGACAAACTTATAGATAAATCACCAGCAATCGAAGATGAAATCTATCAACATTGGCGTCATTCCCATCCTTTGCCATCTGGAGAAAGTGAAGTTCTTGCATATGATATGACAGCTGTTTTATTTCATGGCGATTCATGCCCAATTTCAGATATGGGTTATAATGCAGAACATATTCGTCGAAAACAGGTCAATTTAGCAATATTGGTCTCAAAATTTGATAAATATCCCATTGCTCATTTCATTTATTCCGGTAACCGACAGTCAATTACCACAGTTGATAATCTATTTTGTCGATTAAGTGATATCAGCGTTAATCCAGGGACAGTAATTTGGGATAGAGGTAATGTATCTGATAAATCAATTAAAACCATGGAAAGGCTCCATTGGGAGGTTATATGTGGTTTACCAAAAACATCTATCGCAATTCGAAATATTCTGTTGGAAACCGATGTCCCCTTAACTCCCCAACATCATGTTAAAACAACAGTTTGTGGACATATTTATGCTAAAAAAGTAACATCTCGTGTTTTTGGAAAAATGCGTTCGATAACCGTGTATGCGAATAAACGGGCTGGGGCAGTTAATACTGAAGACAGAAATTCAACTCTGATCATTCTTTCAGAAAAACTAGATGAATTACTAAAAAATCCTTCCAATTTCGATGAAAAGAAGTTAAAAAAAGTTATTAAATCAACTCTTAACTCATATTATCAATTTTTTTCAATTTTGCTTGAATGTGATAACTCTCAAGTAACTGGTAAATGGGATTTTAACAATGAAGCAATTGAAAAGGCTCAAAAAGCAGATGGAAAATGGGCAATACTCTCAACGAATGATAATTTAAGTGCTTCTGAAGTAGTGGAAGAATATTTTGGCAAAGATTTCATCGAAAAGAAGTTCCAAAATTTAAAATCTGAAAGAGAAATTATGCCGGTCAGACATAGGTTAGAAGAACGTGTAATGTCAATTATTTCGGTTAATGTACTTTCTTTAAGAATTTTAGCCGCGTTAAATTGTTTGTTCAAGTCAATAAGCCCTAACGATACTAATGAGTGTGTTTCTGTTTTCCTCAAAAAAATGAACAGGGTGCAAAGAACAGAAGTTACTATTGACGGTGAGCCAAGGACGGTTTACCTAAATCTTACTCCTGACCTTCTAGAAACATTGAAGATTATTGGATTGGATCACCTATTCGCTTCCTCGATTACGACGTAGGTGACAAGGCCACGCTAAATGGGTGAGTAAATTCTAACTAAAATTTTAAGGAGTAATCGGTGTTACACCTTACATTAACCGATGACACATGGATTAATTGAGTAAATATAAAGTTACACATTTCTATTTTGAAGAACATTCATCTCAAAAGTGCTTTACTATACTTATTATCATTCAAATAGACTCTTAATCCACATTATCTCCAAAACGCCACTTACCATTCGGTACCGTGATCTCGAACCGTGCACCCTTTCCAGGCTCACCAGTTTCCTGTATTATCATTCCTGTAATTGCAAGGATTTCCCTGATAAGGAAAAGTCCAAATCCAGTGTTCTTCCCGTAACCCTTCTGAAATATCATTTCTTTCTTATCTTCTGGCACACCGACACCATTATCCGTCCAGATAATCCGAATTTGGTCTTTTTCAGTGACAACAGTTACATGAACCTCTGTTGCAGTCTCTCCATGCCGTATTGTGTTATCAATGAGGTTATACAATACATTCTCAAATAGTGGGTCAGCAAATATCAGGAGAGTTCCTGTTTCATCAATTATGTGAAGTGCCGGATTATGTGCAAAAATAATCATATTAGAGAAATTTAGCCATTTGGGTGATTTTGTTCCGATGTCCTGATAATTTTTCGAGAAATCTATTTGTTGTATAATACCTTTTACAGAATCATGTATTTTATCGAGAAAATGCTGAGCATCGTCTATGTTTTTTGCTTTTTGTGCGAATCGCAGGAAACCCTGTATAATTATCACTTTATTATTTATATCGTGCCTGGTGATACTTGAAAGGAGGGAGAGCTTCTTATTCGCAGTAGCGAGTGATGTTGAAATTTGTATAAGTTCCTGTTCATGGTTCTTCATCTGAATCTCATGACGTTTTCGCTCAGTAATATCTAAAAATGTCACTACTGCCCCTACAACCCTACCGTCATAGAATTGCGGGTAAGACCAGTACTCGGCGGGAAATGATGTGCCATCAGCATGCCAGAGAACTTCATCGTCTACATGCGAACCTTCTCCTTTATTGAATGCTTGGAAAATACGGCATTCTTCAATTGGAAAATGCTTTCCATCCTGGTATTTTGAGTGGATCTGCCAGTGCATGTTCTTTCCGAGCAGCTCGTCTTGATGCTTGTATCCTAGCAGATAGATACAGGAATTATTACAGAAAGTGCAATTACCTTCCATATCAAGACCATATATTCCTTCAGCTGCTGAATTCAACAGGAGACGGATTTTTTCCTCGCTCTCTCTTAAGTTACTATCGGAGTTCTCTTTAGTCAACAACAACATGCCAAAGCCATTTGCAAGCATTATATAATAGAGAGAGGAGAAAGTGACTATTTGAATCATATTTGCAGAAAAAATGGAAAATCCATCTGGATAAAGCAAGGCCAACAGACCGCGGGAACCTGTGATAACAGCAAGTGCCCACATGCTCAAACCAATATATATCCGAAGAACAGACCGTTTTCTGGGAAAATTCAAGGTTACATACCCTGCAAGGACTAAAAATACAGTCTGAATGAAGGAAGCAATTGCAATTTTTGTTGGAGACATCAGTGGATCGATAAGGTTACAAACGAGGATGATTAGTACAACAATGGAAAGATGAAGAGTCCGACTTACAGTACGCCCGGATATAAGGTACATCGCCCAGCATTCATATGCAAACCCGGTTAGGAGGCAGATATTACCTACGGTGAGTGTGAGAAAAGGAGGAATTGAACCACGGAAAAATATCAGGAACCACCCGATGCTCTGTAGCACCTTCGCTACGGTCCAGAATATATTTCGCTTTGAGGGGGGTTCTCGAATTTGGAATAAAAATAGTGCAAGTCCAAATACAATGTTCCCAAATGCCAAACACAGGATAACCGTTTGAATATCCATAAACTGATCCTTTACTTTATCATAACCCTATCATCTTCAGCAATTTAGAGAAAAAAATAATTGATTAATTATCGTTATTTACAATACGCCAATTTCCATATGGCACCTTCATCTCAAATCTTGCTCCTTTTCCGGGCTCTCCGGTTTCAGAGATCGTTATCCTGGTTATATCGAGAATTTCACGTACTAGAAAAAGTCCCAGACCCGTGTTTTTCCCATAACCTCGTTCAAAGATCATTTCCTTCTCATTATCAGGAATACCTTCCCCATCATCCTCGCATACAATAAGATAATCGTCACCATTTTCCTTTGATGAGAAATGAATCGTTGATATCTTTCCACCGTATCGAACTGCGTTATCCATCAGGTTGTAAAAAACCTTAGCAATTAAGGGATCGGCAAAAAATTCTATTCTATGATTAAGGTCATTTTTCACCGAGACATCTCCGAGCTGAGCTTGATTCGCCATTGTTTCTACGAGTTTATGACAGGATTGCCAAACTGGAGCATTGACACCGATAGTTTCATACTCTTTGGTAAAATTAATCATCGTGCTGATATGCCTTGCTGCATTATTTATCTTTTGAAAATATTGATTCGATGTCAGGTCGGACTGTTTTTTTTCAAGAATATTGAGATATCCTTGAATGACCACTAGTTTGTTATTAATATCGTGTCGTGTGATGCTATAGAGAAGCGTAATTTTTTTGTTTGCCTGATAAATTGCCAATTCCGCATGCTTCCGTTCCGTAATATCAACAAAACTACTCCGAATTAACCTGTGGTCACCAGATCCCAATTGAACAAGGCGAACTTCCATCTCAAGATCTTTACCCTTATTATTGTGAATACTCCTCTCAAACGTAACTACATCTCCTGTTAGAGCGCGATTTCGATGTTCGAGTACCGTTTCATTTATTGATCGTCTATCGGGTTGATTGGATTTGTAGAATTGTTGGGGACCCAAATCAAGCAACTGCTGCCGATTGCACGCAAAGAGAGACTCTGCTCTAGCATTTGCTTCAATATAACGATCCTGATTAACATCAAAAAGAAGGATTGCCTCGGGTGCTTTCTCGATAGATATCCTGAAACGTTCCTCACTCTCTTTCAAGGCTGCTTCTGATCGTTTGCTTTCGGTGATGTCACGGATTACGCTTATCAGATGTATTCTTTCATCAATAACAATGATATCAGCAGAAATCGATGCATAAAATATTTCCCCGGATTTTCGACGCCCAATTGCCTCATAAAGTTCCACCCTCCCTTTCGTTCGGACTTGATTGATAAAATCTTCCCTGTCAGCATTATTAAACCAGATACCAAGCTCTACTGAACCTTTTCCTATCATCTCGTCCCGCGAGTACCCATACATTTGGATGGTTGTATCGTTAACCTCTGTGAAACGCCCTGTTTCCAAATCAGTGATCGTAATTGAATCAGGACTGGCTAGGTATACTTTTATGAACTTTTCGTTTGCATGCTTCAAGGCCTCTTCTGTCTGTTTACGTTCGGTGATATCACGGACAGCCCCGATAGTAACTCTCCTTCCATCCAGAGTTATAGCATTTGACATAATCTCAACTGGAAAAACTGTGCCATCCTTTCTTCTATGATACCTAATTGGGATGTGATGTATTCCTTCCTTTGTTGAAGCACGTGTTGCATCCGGTTCAGCTGACGTGATAGTATCAGGTTTACCAATTATCTCATCCTTCCAGTAACCATACATTTGAAGCAGTGAATTATTGCAGTCAATAATAACTCCGGTTTCACTATCAATGACAATAATTCCATCTGATCCAGCGTCAAAAAGTGCCCTGTATTTCTCCTCACTCTCTTTTAGTGCTTTCTCAGCCAGCTTAAGTTCGGTTATGTCCTGAACAGTTCCAAAAAATCCTATAACTGTTCCATTTGTGTCATGTTTAAGATCCCCATACGTATTTGTGAATCTAATACTCCCATCCGGACGGACGATTTCAAGTTCAATATTAAATGGTCCCTCTGTAGATAGCGTTCTTGAAACTGCTTGATTTAAATGCTCCCAACTAGAGGGAGTGTATAAATTTGATTGTTCTGCAAAGGAAGGTGCTGGTAGTGAAGGATCCATTCCGATGATATTGAATAATTCTTCTGACCATGTCACAGTATCTGTTTTTATAGCCCAGTCAAAAGTACCGATATGGGCCAGATGATGAGTCTCTTTGAGGGATTCATGTGCAGAAATCAATTCTAATTCAACACGGTTCCGTTCAGTGACATCCCTCGTTACTCCAATTAACACCTCCTGACCATTCCAAATTCCCCGGGTAACCTTTGTTTCGACTTCTATACGTTTTCCCTCCTTTGTAAGAACAGGCACAGGACAGGAATTAATCGTTCCCGTAATCATTCCCTGTACTATGTGAAGTGCTTCATCTCGCCGCTCAGGTTCATGCAGCATCAAAACATTAGTGCCGATAAGCTCCTCATGTGTATACAATAGACGTTTCTCTACAGTCTTATTTGCTGCAAGTATACATCCATTCATGTCCAGAACAAAGACCATATCATCAATTGAGTCAAAAAGGGTCTCAAAATTTTTCAAACCCTTTTTTAATTCCTCCTCGGCAGCCATCATCTCAATTGAAATACCAAGTTCTTTTCCGATAGATATGAGGATCTGTTTTTCTTCTTCAGAGATTGAATATCGCCTAAAACTTGCTATATTCATTGCCCCTATAGTTACTCCTTTTGAAATTATTGGAATACTAATCATTGATTGAAAGCCATATTTTTTAGAGCGTTCGGGAGCAAAGTTCACATAATTATCAGTAATGATTAATTCATTTTGAACAAAAATTGTATCATAGGGTTTTTGTTCAATTGCGACAGTCTGAATTTCTGCAAGAAATTCAGGATGAAGATTTTTAGAATAAACAACACTTGCATTTTTTTTAGAGGGGTCGACCTGGTATATACCTCCCGCGTCAAAATCCAATAACCGCAACGATTCCTCTAATATATTGATGAAGAGCTGATCAAGATTATCGGCTTTATTTGCAGTAGAGATAACCTCATTAAGAATTGAGAGTCTTACAGACTGACGTTTCAGTTCCTCCTCGGCTTGTTTGCGCCTGGTGATATCGCGTGCGATACCTTGAAATCCTCTCAGTTGTCCCTCACTTCCAATTAATGGAACTGAACGGATCTCAATGATACAATTGCTACCATCATGTCGAATTGCCGGTACTTCAAGAATATTAAATGATATTTTATTATCAATATGTTCAGAAAAGGCTATTTTAATGGTTGAAACAGATTCTGGGTGAATAAGTAAAAAAAATGACTTTCCCACCATTTCCTCCGGCGTATAACCAAGGTCTGCATAACACTGAGAACTTATGTAAGTAAAATTTCCCTCGTTATCAATCTCCCAAATTATGTCTGGTGATGCATCGACCATTAAACGAAATCTTTCTTCACTGTCTTTGAGTTTCTTTACATTTTTCCTACGATCTACTGCAATCTGAGTTTTATGCGAGAGTTCAGCAAATTGAGATTCCTGATCTACACCTTTCTGGAGGTAAAAGTCGACACCGTTATTTATCGCCTGGATAACGAGTTCCTCCCTGCCTCTGCCTGTAAATAAAATAAACGGGATATGACCAAAGCGTGAACGTACTTCCGCGAGAAACTGGATTCCGTCCATATTCGGCATTTGGTAATCGGAAATAATCGCATCGAAATTTTCTTCCTCAAGAAGTGTCAATGCAGAAGAAGCCGAATTTATAGTTCTTACTGAAAAATTTCCCGATTCTTCAAGGGAAAGTTTTCCTAGTTCTAAAAGATCTGGTTCATCATCAACATAAAGAACTGAAATTGACATGCAATATTTAAAAGAAAGTTGTTTAAGGCAATAAACCTATGGAGTTAAAACAATTGTTCTATGACTTATTTCTATTTATTTTCCTTCTTCTCGAATTTTAAATGCTTCACTCGTTACAAAAATCTCAAACCTTGCTCCTTTCCCATACTCCCCCTTTTCACAAATGCTGATATCAGTAATTCCCAAAATCTCTCGGGAAAGAAAAAGTCCTAAACCGGTATTTTTCCCAAATCCACGTTCAAAGATCATTTCCTTCTCATTAAAAGGAATACCCTCGCCATCATCCTCGCATATTATTACAACGCCGTTATCAGATTTCTGCACAGATAAACGAAGATTAGCAATCTTACCGCCATAACGAACTGCATTATCAATTAGGTTGAAAAAAACTTTTTCAATTAATGGATCTGCAAATATTTCAGCACCTGGGGGGAGATCATTTTTTAACTGAACATTTCCCAGACAGAGATCTTTAGTGACAATGCTGACAATTTTATTTATATTCTGCCAGACAGGAGCATTGATACCGATTTGCTCATACTCTTTTGTAAACCGGATCATAGAGGAAATCCGTTTTACAACTGTATCAATCTTCAACAAAACCTCTTTGAATGAAAAATCCAAATCTCCCATCTTTAAAATGTAGAATTGTCCAAGAAGTATTGAAAGTTGATTGTTGATGTCATGCCGGGTGATGCTTGAGAGAAGTTTGAGTTTTTTATTTACCTGGATGAGTGCCTCTTCTAATATCTTATGTTCGGTAATATCCCTGACCGCCGCTATCATAACATCGCGTCCCTGCAATGATAATATATTTGTCGTAATTTCAACAGGAAAAACCGTCCCATCCCTTTTCCTGTGAAGCCTGAAAGGGACTTGACTCATATTACTCTTCGTCGTGGCAATTGTTGCATCAGGTTCAGCCGACAAAGTTGTGTTAAGTTTTCCAATTATCTCTTCCTTTCGATAACCATACATTTGAGGGAACGCATCATTACAATCAATAATTATCCCGGTTTCTCTCTCAACTACAACAATGCCATCTGACTCGGCTGCAAAGAGTGCCCGGTACTTCTCCTCACTTTCCCGCAATGCTTCCTCAGCTCGCTTGCGTTCTGTAACATCCCTGAATGTACCAATAAATGCCTTTATCGAACCGTTCTTTTGTCGAAGCGGGACAATGTTAATAAGGGTATCAAAAATTTCGCCATTACTTTTCTTGAGTTGCAATGGAAATTCTTTTACATACCCTTCAATTTCAGCTTTTTTAAGAAATGCCGACCGTTCTTCAGGATTGGCATACATAGAAGGAACTGAAACGTTAGACAATTGTTCCCTATTTTCGTAACCGAACAATTCCACCGTAGCATCGTTGAAGTCTATCCATTGTCCATCTGGAGATGTAATAAAAACACTATCTCTTGCAGTTTTAAAAAATTCATGATATCTGGCTTCAGTTTCACTAAGAGATTCTGTTACAATTTTATTCTCTTCAATTTGTTTCCGAAGTTTCTCTTCATTAGCTGTTAATTGCTCATATGCAGTCTGTAGTTGATAATTTTTCTCGCGTAAATCTAATTCGCGTTCCTTAAGTTCAGTAATATCTCTGCCAACTGATTGAAATTCCTTTAATTTACCATTTGTATCAAAAATAGCTCGGTCAACCCATCTTTGCCATCGGATACTGTTATCTGGCATGAAAATTCGTTGCTCGATTGTTACATACGGTTTATCAGGGGTTAGGGTCTCAATAGACTGGGCAATATTCTGCATGTCATCATGAGACATTCGTGGCCTAAATTTACTTCCTATTATTTTATTTCTATTTAGCCCAAAATAACGACAATAAGCTTCGTTCACAAATACATGTCTTCCGTCCGGAAGAAAACGGCATATGAACTCTGTCTGATCTTCAACAACATTTCGATAACGCTCCTCACTATCACGCAACGCCTTCTCTGCTATTTTATATTCCGTGATGTCTCTAATGGTACTGATAAGATGTGTTTTACCCTCTAAAATAATAGTATCGGCGGAAATCGATGCATTAAATAATTCTCCAGACCTGCGACGTTCGATCACTTCGTACCTTTCAACACGCCCCTGAATTCTCACCTTGTTAAAAAAAGTTTCCCGATCTTCGTATCCAATCCAAATATCAAGTTCCAATGCACTCTTTCCAATCATCTCATCCCTGGAATATCCATATATTAGGGATGTGGCATCATTTACTTCGATAAATTTCCCGTTTTCCAAATCACTGATTATGACTGCATCGGGACTTAAAAGAAATGCTTTGGTATATTTTTCCTGGGTAATCCGCAGTTTGTCTTCAGCTAATTTATAAGAGGCAGCCTGATTAATCTTGTGTGCGAGTTCAGCAAACTGTGAATTAAGTTCACCACCTTTCTGGAGATAGAAATCTGCTCCATTATTAATAGCCTGGATTACTACCTCTTCACGGCCTTTCCCTGTAAATAAAATAAATGGGATCTGCCCTAGTATTGTTCTTACTTCAACAAGAAACTGGATTCCATCCATGCCAGGCATCTGGTAATCAGAAATGATGACATCAAATTTTTCTTTTCCTAAAAGGTCTAATGCCGCAGATACCGAATCAATTATTTTAACTGAAAAATCACCTAGTTTCTCAAGGTATCTCTTTCCGATTACAAGAAGATCCTTTTCATCATCAACATAGAGTACCCGGATAGCACTTGCCATTACACTCCGTTGTATGTCTATCAGCACATATCTTTCGGTATTGATAGATCATTTTTTGTTTATGATTATTTCCTTCTTAAATGCATAATTTCCTGTTTATGAACACAAATTTATAGTTATCAAGGCTTGAAAAATTGAAACGAGACAATGAATTTAATAGAATCTGACGAAATCGTATCGCAAACCCCACCTCAACCGGAAATAAACCATGAACACCATTAAGCGTTTTTCATCTCCTCCAGGTCTCTCTCCATCTCGATGAGAACTGAGAAAACCACTGCCTCCAGCGGGTCAGTCAGTCCACTAAACGTGAGTTCGCTATTGGCCGTCATTTTTTGAATAACTCGTTCTGCATAAATCCTGTTCAATCCCAAAATAGCTCGTGATGTCTTCTTTCACCTGTTAGCGATAACATTTACAAAGATCTTTAACTCTTCGACAGATCGACCCATCGATAAAGCACCTCCCCCTAGTGTGGACAATTCGAGATCATCAATGAGCTCCCGATAGACCGTGTGAAAGTGTGAGGTTAGTAATGATGTTGATCATTCAGAAGGTTATCCAATTATTCATAAAGACTGACTAAAATCTGATCTTAACTGCACAAGAGACACATTATGTATGAAAGAAGGGTATTCTGTTACCGTGGATAATGTAAAAAACATAGCGTAAGTAGATCATCGCCATCAGTAGTGAATGGAGTCGTATATGTCGGGAGTGGCGACAGTAATATCTACGCTATCGAAGCAATAACCGGCTCACTATATTGGAAATTTAGGATAAATAATACCAGTGTTCATGGGAGCGTGAAGCAAAGCCTGCTGCGCCGGCAGGTTAACGGTGAAGTACACTGCCAGTGCAATAATCGTGCCCAAAATTGCGATACCAATGATAAACAAGACAAGTTTTTTCATCACATCGGGTGGTTGTGCGTCGGTCATACAATTTTTTCATATTATTTTACTAGTTTAATAAACTGCAGCTTTAGTGAGCCCCTTTGATGTTGAGGCGTAACTCAAAGGAACAAATACAAACAATTATTGATGGGTGAATTACTGATAAAGCCATATCTTAATCTCTTCGACAGATCGGCCCATCGAGACTGCACCTCTCACTATTGTGGACAACCCAAGATCATCAATGGGCTCCCTATAGATAGTGTGAAAGTGTGAGGTTTGTAATTATGATCGTTCAGAAGATTATCCAAAGGAAAAAATTAAAGAGGATAAAAATAACGACAACATCTTAAAAGGCTATCTTTACACCTAATGATTGAAATAAAAACTATTGAAACTTTTATTTTTTCTTCTTCTCTTCCTCGGACTTGGATAACTTTTCAGATTCTTCCACCCACTTGGCTGCTGCAACATAGTTCATCATGCTGACAACATATTGCTTATTTAATTGAGACATATCAAGTCCAAACATAATGATCTGATGTAGGTAATCATTGCTTGAAACCTTTGTCCCGGTAGAATCATATCGATTTGAGCCTGTCCAATCAGGTACCACAATAATTGGACCGGCTCTTTATCGTGTTCATTTTCTTTTGGTTGGAATTTATAACCTATCAGATATACACATTACATCGATATACTATGAAGTGGGTTAGTCTGTTTGTATTTCTTTCACTTGTTTGTATGATGTTTTTCAGTGGTTGTACTTCTCCTTCAACAAACCAGGTAAAAATAAATGGTATCAACGAGACTCAAACAAGAGTCGTTTCAACTCCAAATGTCCCGGCTGCAAATGAGTCTGTCTCAGTGGTAACACTTGCTCTATTTCCGCAGGATCTTCCAAAAGGTTCTTCAATTACTCATAACGACTGGCTAAATCCTGATCTTAACTGCACAGGAGACACATTATGTATGAAAGAAGGGTATTCTGTTACCGTGGATAATGGAAAAAACACGACGGTTGAACAAAATGTGATGATCTATTCAAAGCCCGTAACGAATGGAACACTGGAACAGGTATTAAATGAGGGATATCCTGAATATTCAACATACATTATAAATGAACTTCCAACTCCCGGAATAGGCGAAGTGAGTAGAATATGGAAATATATTGCACCAAACGATATTGCTCCAGGTCTTCAGGGCTATTTTATCGTATTCGGAAAGGGAAATGTATATGAAATATTCCATATATCAGGTAAAAATCCAGATCTTGTTGCCGGAAAGGAACTTGCATCAGCAGCTGCCCAAAAAATTAAAGGTTTCCAAACATAAAATAAAAACTTTCTTTCCTCTTTTAATAAATTGGATACCAGTAAAATAATAATTGGGAAAAAGATTATCCTATGACTCGGCCCTGCTTCAGTCCTACTAGACCAAGAACTATAATAATTATGCCAAGGATGAAAGTGATATAATACCATATGCCCTGTGAAGCCATTATACTGAATAAGCCAATCAAAAGGAAGACAATTCCTGCTGCGATTATTAAGTAATTTCTCGTCTTAATATCCATAATTAAATGTTGTTCAGTTGTAATTTAAATGTGTGACTCTATCTTTTTTATTCTCATAAATGATGATTTACAATTTTGATAACAAAAAGTGATTTTGTTTCACTTCAACACAAACCCCCCCGGAGGGGCACGCCTGGGAACGAGCGAATCGAGTCGTGGCGTGCCCCGCAGGGTCGCTCCAGGGTTTATAAAGGAGTGGAATTACTTCTTCCTCCCGGTCATCGTGAAATGAATAAACCCGTTTTCATCGCTTAAATAATATAGGTCCGCCTGGTTGGATTCCGGTTATTCTTATTACCCTTCTTTATCTATAGTCCTTATTTTTGTCCCATTACGAATAAAAACCTTTATATGCTGTTAAATTAGTCTATTTATATTGCCAGGTGTGGTAAAAAGGATGAAAAATCTTATTATAATTGGAGTAATTGTTATAATTGCCCTAATTTTACTGGGTATTGCTTTTATCGGCCAGAAATCTGGTGAGGTAAGTCATTCGAGTAACAATTGGAACGGGACATGGAAATCTGAATTATATACTCTGTCCATCAAACAGAGCGGTTCAGTAATAAGCGGGAATTATGAACCTGATAATATCAGTTCGAGTGATCCAGGTGTATTAGCCGGGACTTTATCGGCAGAAGGAAAGGCTTTTTCGGGAGTGTGGACTGAATCCGGGCCTCTTAATCTTGTTATGTCAGAGGACGGGATGAGTTACTCGGGAATTGGCGCAGTACGCCCTGAAGGAGGCCGTAACCCGTCTGAAACCTATAAAACTGGTGGTAAGAGAGTTGGTAATGTATCCGGCCCCCATAACACATGGAGCGGCAACTGGAATTCAACACGGACAAACCAGACTTTCACCCAGAATGGAACAGTAGTAACTGGTTCTTATCAGCCATGGTCAAACATAAATGACGAACCAGGGACATTTGAAGGGACCGTTTCTGAAGATGGAAAGACGGTATCAGGAAAATGGACCGAAAGTGGGAATTTTAACTTTGTCCTTTCAGAAGATGGATCAGTTTTCAATGGAACATACAGTATTTTCCTTCAAAAAACAGACGATAGCGATTCGTGGAACGCGACAAGACTGCATTAACCTGTCAAAGGGAACGATGAATACGAAAGAGGATGATTTATGAATCTGCGGCATAAGAGTGAAAGTACAATTTCATATAAAATTACTTTAAAATGTCTAATTTTATTTTTCTTTATTGCAGGATTAAGTATTCTCCCGGTAACAGGTATTTCAGACCTTACCTCGTATGACAATTCTCGCGAAGGAGGCACATTTGTCTTCCAATCAATCCCTTCTGGAGCATCAGTTTTCGTAGACACCGTATATGCAGGTTCAACTCCTCTGACCCTGAATTATGTATACCCTGGACAACGTTATATACAGTTAATAAAAGAGGGTTACAAGGACTGGACTGATACGAGGTCTATATTGAATGGACAGACTGATGTTATAATTGCATCACTTACGAAAGGAATCGGTGGTGGTATGCTTCCCCCATCTCCCTCATCCGGGCAAGGTATGATTTCAGTTATGAGCGAGCCACCCGGAGCCCACATCTCTCTAGATGGAGAAATAAAGGGATACGCTCCGACAACCCTTATGGGTGTATTAACTGGAAATCATGTAATTGAACTTACATATCCTGGATACATGCCGTATCAGGAATCTGTTATAGTATATCCAGGCAAGGCGACGACTGTCAGGGCTTTTCTTGTATCTGGATCTTATCCTCCGGCAACACCCAAGGTAACAACACCATGGGTAACAACACCCGGGGTGACAACACCATGGGTGACAACACTACCCACAATCCCGGGTCAATTGCAAATCCTGCCACTTCCCGGAATAAATAATCCTCCTAAGTCTATTGATGGAGATTCACTTTATCGCGATGTTAATGGAAATTCTGTGCATGATTACAATGATGTCACCCTTTATAGTCAGCAGATTGAATGGATTGGCTTAAATGAGCCATTAAATTCTTTTGATTACAACCAAAACGGAAGAATTGATTATGGAGATGTTGTCACACTGTTTAAATGGATATAAAATAATATGACACTCCCCGTATTTTTTATAAATTTCTATTGTAGTCCGGTTGAAAATGATTCCTGAACTTATCTTTGCTATTTTTTTTGGACTTCTCCTGCTTGGCATTCATAGAAAGATTATAGCCCGGATCCAGGGTCGCCCAGGGCCACCGGTCTGGCAGGAGATACTGCATATGCTAAAATTTGGCGGGAAAAAAACATGGATACCTGTCACTGCAGGGAAAAGCCTTTTTGCAGGGCTAATTGTTATAGAATTGGGTATCTGGACTACGGGTTTTATTGTCCTTTTCACCGGAGGAAACCTGATAATAATTTTTGGAATTTATATCTTTGATAAAATTGTAGAATATGGACTTGGTCTCTCAACAGGTTCCCCTTACGGAAAATTTGCAGGAGCAAGGTCTATTATTTCTGCAATGTCAGAGGTCCCCTTATTTGTAAGTATTGCAGGTATTGTAATATTCACCCATACCCTTTTACTCAACGGGATATCAGATTATCAATTATCTCATAGTCCCCTTATCATCATTGCATTCCCTGCAGCTGTTGCAATGTTCCTTGTAATCCTCGCAAAGATGCCATCTGGTCCATTCTCTGCTGTTGAAGGAAAAGAGTTTATAAGTGGATGCAGAACTGAACATTTTGGGGTTTTTAGGGCGGCACTAATGATAAGCGACGGCCTTAAAATATTTGTGCTCCTTTCAACCTTTATTGTCGTTTTTTTTGGAATAACTGCTATAATTCCAGTGATAATCCTTATGGTCCTCCTTATAGTCATTCTTGCATTTGTCTGTGCTTTCACACCAGTGCTTTCTCCTTATGACAGTGTATCAATTGAGATGCTTGTTACCGGTTGTTCACTTGCATATTTCGTAATTCTGGGGGTATTTCTTTGATAAGGGAAGTAATCGGATTAGCAGGGATAGTATATATCTGTATAATCATAATTCAAATATTGGAGAGGGCTTCAATAGCAATACAGGCTCTTTTTATAATATGTGTCACACTAATTGGAACAATCTTTTACTTTTCAAGGAATGAATGGAAATTGCATTTGATTGAAATATCTGCTCTCTCGGTGAGTATACTTATCTTTGCATTATATGGAATAATGAAGTTCGGGGGTTTAATTTGACCCGGTTCCTCCATGAAAATGACCTTACCGGAATGAAATATGCAATTCTCACGAGTTCAAGACATGAGAGTATAATTCAGGCAATATCTAAAAGGCTGAAAATACCACCTCAGAAATTAAGACTATATCTGATAGAGAATTTTGATATGGTCTCGCTTGAAAATCTTCCTACACACTATCAAGCCGGAATAAATGATAAAACGCCAGTCAGCAGGGTCGCCCATGAGATAGGATACCGTTTTTTTGTATTGCATATCCCATTATACCGTAAGGAACAGATGGAGGGCATTATCCGATCTGTTGAAATGTCAATTGCAGCCGGAACGTCAATCGAGAAGGCAATTAATGATGGCCTCTCCCAGTTAAGGGAGATTTTTGGAAAATGACAGCATTTCAATCTATAATGAACATTGTGAGGAGGCGTTCCATCCATGTGTGTTATGTTGATGCAGGTTCATGCAATGGATGTGGTATTGAGGTGCTTGCATGCCTTGCTCCAAGGTATGATATCGGGCAATATGGTATAGTTATCCATAACAACCCAAGGGAAGCAGATATACTCCTTGTCGCTGGAGCATTTACTCCTGGATGGGATGATAAGCTTCGTATTTTATGGGATAAAATTCCGGCGCCAAAGGCTGCAATAGCAATTGGCAATTGTCCACAATCCGGCTCAGTATTCAATAGGAGAGGGTCATATATCGACCCGCCTGTCTCAAAGCATATTCCGGTTTATGCCAATGTATCTGGATGTCCTCCACGTCCAACCGAGATTATCGCTGCGATTCTTGCCCAGATACCAAAAATCTTTCCTGACTTTAAGGCTGAACCCTGATGAAAAAAATCGTTGATATCTCAATACCGCTTGGTCCTGTGCATCCCTGTTTCAGGGAGCCGGTAAGAATAATGTGTGAGACAAAAGGTGAATATGTCCTCTCATGTGAAACCGAGCTTGGCTACATGAAAAGAGGTATTGAAAGAATTATGCGAGGAAAGCCATGGCAGGAGGTTATGTTCATTGCGGAACGTGTATGCGGGGTCTGCTCAGTCATCCATAACATGGTATTTATAGAAAGTATTGAGAAGATAAGTGGAATCGAAGTGTCTCCAAGGGCACTTTACTTAAGAGTTATAGCCAATGAATTTGACAGGATTCAGAGTCACCTGCTTGCAAATATTTCTTACTGCAATACGATAGGTCATGAGACCCTTGCCATGTACCTGCTCAACGAAAGGGAATCAGTTATGGATGAACTTGAAAGGCTGACCGGGGCAAGGGTAACCTGTTCGTATATAATTCCAGGTGGTGTGAGGTTTGATATTTCAGATGAGGAAATGAGGTCAATACCAGTTCGACTTAAAAAGCTTGAAGTGAATGTTAATCAGTGGATGAATATGTTCAGTACAGGCCCATTGATTGCTTTAAGGAGCAGGGGTATCGGTATATTAACTGAAGAATCTGCAAGGTTAAACCATGCAGTCGGCCCCCTCGCCAGGGGAAGCGGAATAACTTTCGACTGCAGGCTTGAACATCCTGTATACCAGAAACTGGATTTTGTGTCCATAGTCAGTAACGGTAAGGATAACTATGCAAGAGTCATGTTGAGATTCTCAGAGATAATTCAGAGTATTGATCTCATTAAAACCGCCCTCGCGACTCTTCCCGGGGGTCTAGTCCGTTTTGGTGGCATTCCTAAAGCCGGGGAGATAACGCACAGTGGTGAGGCTCCCAGAGGACAACTCACCTATTTTATTAAGACTGATGATGCCGGGAGAATAATAGACATTGCAATTGAGACACCCTCAATTATGAATATTGAGGTCTGTATGCAAAAAATGATCCCTGGACTCGAATCAATTGCTGACGTTGCGTCAGTATTTGTGTCAATAGATCCATGCATTGCCTGCACGGAGCGATAACTTTATGGTATCCCTATATTACTATATCCAGGAGGTTGCACGGCTACGATGGTGGAAATCTTTTTTCTTTCCTCGGACTCAAGCCCTCGTTTCTCCTCCTTATTTTCGGGACTTTCCCGAATCGACAGGAAATCCCTGTTCACATACTCTTCTTTGTATGATGGTTTGTCCGTCACCTGGTGCAATAGAAGTGTTAAAAACTGAAAAAGGATGGATACCTTTTATTCATAAAGAATGTTGCATCCGGTGTGGTATTTGTGTTGAAGCATGTCCACATAATGTGCTTCAAAGTGGTAAAGTAAGGGAGTGGACGCAAATCCAGTCAAGCCATCTGAATTGTTCTTTTTATATAGAGATAAAAGACTTTAAATGCACAGGTTGCGGAAACTGTTCCAGTGCCTGCCCGGTTAATATAGAAATTCGTGATAGAGATTCTAATTCCAACAAGTTAGAAATTAGTAATAATCTTGTTATCCGTGTTGGTTCCAAAGGGAAAGTGAAGGTTCAAAATAGCGATAAATGTACTGGGTGTAAAATATGTGAGACTGTCTGCCCTAATAATTCTATATATATTGTTAAAATCCTGGAAGCGGTTCAGGGGGTTGTGAATTAGTGAAATTTTTACTTAATACCGGGAGGACAACCAGTCAGTGTTCAAACCTTTCTATGAAAAATTCATTTGAATACCAGCACGTTGTTTCGGCATGTTCCATGAACCCTGTGGATATGATGATACTTGGACTTGAGGATGATAATCACATCATATTATCCAGAAACGGTGTAATGGTTATAGTATATATAACGGAGGAGGAGGAAGTTGACAGAGGGACCCTTTTTCTCCCGGCCGGGCCCTATGCAAATTTTCTCCTTGATTTCGACACACACGGGACCGGAGTTCCGGATTTCAAGTGGGTGGAAGTCTCGGTCTCAATAACAACTCTTGACATAATTCCGGTATGGAAATTGATGGCTGCCTGTGGGGGTGTAAGGTACGAGGGTTGAGAATGTAGTCTGTCCTTTTTGTGGATGCCTTTGTGATGATCTTATAGTAGAAGTAGAGGGCGAAAAAGTACTTGAAGTTCAAAATGCCTGTATAACCGGAGAAAAAAAATTCACAGGCTCAAAGCGGCTCAAGAGTCCTATCGAGAGAACCCGCAATGATTGGTTTGAAATCTCATATGAAAAAGCGATAGACAGGACCGTGGAAATTCTCCTTGATGCCGATAGACCGCTCCTTTTTGGGTGGAGTAATTCATTTGAAGAGGCCCAGTTACTTGGAGTCAGAATCGCCGGACTCATAGGGGGCGTTATAGATAACACTGCTTCAATATATGAAGGGCCGGCAGTCCCAGGCTTTGAGGAATTGCGTCACCAGGGTTGTACTCTTGAACAGGTAAAGGAAAAGTCCAATGTAGTAGTATACTGGGGTTGTGATCCTGTTATGTCTCATCCACGACATATGAGCAGATATACCACCTACGCCCGTTACCTTTTTCTTGACAATTCATTCAGGAAAAGGACAGTAATAGTCTTTGATGCAAGGAAGACTAGTACTTCAAATCTTGCAGATGAGTTTGTTAAGATCGACCCTGGTTGCGATTATGCCGTATTATCGGCATTAAGGGTCATATTTCTAGGAAAAAAAGACCTCTTACCCGCATTCATAAGTGGTGTTTTAAGAGAACAACTGGTTCATATTGCAGAATTAATTAAAAATTCCCGGGTTTGTGCTTTTTTTATTGGGCAAGGATTGTCAGAGACACGAGGAAAATTTGAAAATATCAGGAATGTTGTCGAACTTGCTCGTGAACTGAACAAGCACACAGAAACATCAATATTCCCGATGTGGGAACATGGAAATATTTACAGTGCAAAAAAAGTATTAAACCAGATCTCCGGATACCCAAGTTCTGTTGACTTTGCAAGGGGGGTTGGATATTACAACCCGGGAGAGACTACCGCTGTTGATGTCCTTGCAAGGAATGAATGTGATGCATGTCTTATCGTAGGGAGTGATCCAGGGGCAATCCTCCCAAGGCCATGTTGCCAGCATCTTGCACAAATCCCGACAATACAGATTGACCCACATATCAATGCCACTACTCATCTCTCAAAAATTCAGATACCAACCGCTCAATCCGGCATTGATGCAGAGGGGGTGTATTATAGGATGGATGGGACTCCAGTACCGATAAAAAAACTTTATCAAAGTGGTTATCCCTCTGATGCTGAAGTATTAAAAAGGATTTATATAAAAATCATGGACTCGAAAGGAGTAAAACCTTGATTAAGAGAAGTTATACACTTATACAGGGCAAATTTCCCGATAATAATCTATCTCAACACCAAGGGAAAAAAATTATTCCGGAGCTGTTTTATTGAAAGTTACGCTCAGTATGCGGATTCCAAAAAATCCACCAATACCCGTTGAAGCAGAAATGATTATTCCTCAATCATTCTATCAGGGTATCAGTATTGAGTTATACGAAGGAAATAAAAAACGCGGACTGGAAGAGATATTCGATGTCACAATAGAAGGGGAGGCCGATTCACCAGACGAGGTTGAGATTGTTTTGTGTGGAGATACCGGGCGATTAAAGCGGGTCGGTCAAAAGATGGGTTCAGGAAAGATTACAATTTTTGGGGATGCCGGCATGCATTTTGGCAATTTTATGAGTGGAGGTACAATAACAATACATGGTAATGCCGGATCATGGCTTGGGTCCGGAATGACGGGTGGCCTAATAACCTGTCATGGGGACGCTTCCCATTTTTGTGGAGCTGCCTACCGGATTGGCTGTAAAGGAATGGAAGGGGGTAAAATTGAAGTGTATCGTAATTCAGGAGATTTCACGGCAGGGTACCTGTCAGGAGGCACTATCCACATTCATGGAAGGTCAGGTGACCTGTCCGGAGTAGGATTGCGAAGTGGAGAACTATTAATCGATGGAGATAGTGAACGCGTTTGCGGAGGTATGACTGGAGGAAGATGTATTGTTTCAGGGAGGGTTTATGATATGCTTCCGACTTTTGAAAAGAAAGGTACAGTGCGAATTGGAGGTAAAAAATTTTGCAGATTCGAAGGCGATATGGCGAACAATGGCAAAGGAGAATTAGTTGTTAGCTCATTTTTTAACTATTAAAGTTTAAATTCTGGTTAGCTATAATTTTTGCAAGTTTCAGGTTGCTGTAACTAAGTTTTGAAATTAACTCTGCAAATTTTGCATAAAATTTCATAGTATTCTGAATTTTTTCCCTGCTCCATCTTGGGACACGGTTGAGAGCTTCGAGGTACTCATCCTTATCAAATCCGAATTGCTGGGCTGTTTTTATAAATAATTGAAGATCAGGTTTCTCATCATCATATAGAAACTGACCAAAAAACATATTCCCTACATGCTTGTTACCAATGAAGATGGGTGTTACAATGTCCCACATATTGTTCCTGCACCGGTATGCCCGAAACTCCCCTTTTGAAACTCCTTTACTTAAAATGCGATTACTTTCAATACAATTTTTTAAGGTTTCAGGGTGTAATCTGTGGAATTTTGTACAGATGTCCTGCCAACCCACATGAACAAGAACATTTCCTTTCAGGTCCACAATTCCGATAGGCATCCCGGTGATCTGATGAAAATCATTAAACATTGATTGAATTGAGGCAGTATCAATGATTTGGGCTAGGTCCTGTTCACCAAGGTCTATCTCCGGAGAAAGGACAGAATCCAGTTTTAGTCTGAGTCTTTCTTCACTTTCCCGCAACGCTTCCTCTGCCTTTTTTCGTTCTGTTATATCATACATATGCACCATCGAATGCTGCTTTCCACGCCAGTTAATAGTGGTCGTTGAAGTTTCCCCATAGAACTCCGTCTTGTCCTTCCTGATACCAACGATATCAATAGTACCTTTAGCCCCGTTTTGTCTCCATTCAAAAATTAAGCCACGCGATTTAGGGGTTAACATGAATTTAAAGCCGTTTCTACCAATTATCTCTTTCTGTTCGTATCCAAACATTTCAGCAAACTTTGGGTTGCAGTCAAGAATTATACCATTTTCGTGGATCAGGATCCCTTCTAAAGCCGCATTGGCAAGTGTTTTAAACCGTTCTTCGCTTTCTCGCAATTCTACTTCGGCTTTATTTCGCTCAGTAACATCCCTCGAGACACCAATAAATACTTCCATATCGTCCCAGGTGCCTCTAACAACCTTAGTTTCGACTTCAATACGGGTGCCATCCTTTGCAATAACAGGAACCGGACAGGTCGTGGCTGTCCCGTCAAGAATCCCGGAAAAGATGGCGTAAGTTTCTCCTCTCCTTTCTGGCACATTAATCTGCAGGACATGCATCCCGATAATCTCTTTATCCGTGTACTGGAGTCTTTTTTTTACAGCTTCATTTGCCTTAAGAATAAATCCATTTTGATCAAATACAAAGACCATTTCATCAATTGAATTAAGCAATGTCCTCACATTTTCTGCCGCTTTTTTTGCCTCTTCATCAGCTCCTTTGCGTTTTGTAATATCCCGGATAACTGATAAAATTACCTGGTTACCCAGGAGAGTGAAAATATGGGCATTAATTTCAACAGGAATAATATTCCCCTCTTTTCTCACATGCCCTGTCTCAAAGACAGAATGTCCATTTGAAGACAAATCAGTGAATATTTCATTAATCGGCTTGTTATTCGCACTGCTTCCTCTGTCATTTTGGAGTCAGTAATATTGATATGGGTACCGATTGTTTTATCAGTCAGGACTTCATTTTTGTCACGCAATGTTATACCACGGGAGTAGATCCAGACCCAACACCCATCAGCATGCCGCATCCTGAAATAATTCTCGTAAATGCCGGGTGATCCGTCCTCTAGATATTGTGTAAATTTCCTCACCGCCTCGATACGGTCATCCGGGTGGAGCAGGTCGATCCAGGTCTCTTTCAAATTTGCAGAACCTGAAAAATTAAACTGGCAGGTGTTAAAACCAAGCATTGAGAGATATTCAGGGCTGCACCAGAGGTAGCCTTGGTCACGGTGGTATTCCTACGCACCGGTGTTTGAGACGACAATAAGCGAATTATACCTCGCAATACTCTCTCTTAACTCATTTTCTGCACATTTTTGATTGATTGCATGGCGGACTTTGTGCTCGAGCTCAGTATACTGTGTTAAAGGGTCTCCACCTTTCTGGAGGTAAAAGTCTGCCCCTTCATTTAAAGCCTGGATCACAATATCTTCACGTCCCCGGCCAGTAAAAAGAATGAAGGGAATATTATTTCCTGAACTTCTTACTTTCTTTAAAAAATCGATACCATTCATGCCTGGCATCTGGAAATCCGATATAATGGCATCAAATCTTCTTTCATTAAGTAGTAAAAAAGCTTCAAATGCTGAATTTTCTGTCACAATGGAAAAATTTCCTGCTTCCTCAAGGTACAACTTACCTAACTCAAGGAGCTCCAGTTCATCATCAACATAAAGGACCTGGAACGTATTTTCCATTATATCCCATATTTATTTTGCTATACAAATTTCTTTCTATAGTAAAATTTTTAAGATCTATTAAGCCATATACAGTTACATCTCAGTAATTACAGGCCCTTTAACATCCGGGCGAGGTCTGCGTCCACAGTTGTGTTTGGCTTCAGATCGAAATTTTTCACGAGCACATCGAGCACAGCAGGTGAAACAAAGGCCGGGAGTTTCGGCCCGAGTGTTATATTTTTGATGCCAAGGGAAAGTAATGATAACAGGACCAGTAGTGCCTTTTGTTCATACCATGCAATATTGTAAGAAACCGCATTAACAACCTTGTCTGCTATCGCGAGCACCGCATCATGGGCACAACCGGTAATCAGGTCAGCACCGCCCTGACCCAGGTCCTGAGGTGGCTGGGACGTTTTTGCGAGATCAATTATTGAAGAGAAATCTTTCTTACCGCCAGCAGATGCAAAAATGTGTTTGACTCCTGGATATCCGGTAAGCCCGGTTGTAAAGAGACGGTCGCGATAAGAATCCGCAGGGGGCACAATACAGTTGGTCGTAACCAGTACTGGTCCATTGAATCTTTCAAATTCTTTCTTTTGATGTGGCCACGAACCACCATAATTGCCATAAAGGTGAGTATATTTTTTGAACGCAGGGTAGGCGTGTGCCGGTAACATCTCACCGTGAGTGTATACTTCTACCCCGGCGTCTTTTGATTGTTCAAGAAGCTGTTCCATATCCTTTAAATCATGCCCGGTAATCAGAATTCCCGGAAGTGTTCCAACAGTTGTTTTAACATTAGTTATCCTGGGATTACCATAGGCAGATGTATTAGCCTCATCGAGAAGTGAAAGAGTTGTGACCCCTGTACTTCCGCACTCCATTAAGAGAGCCACCATCTCTGGGACTGTCAGATCCTGGAGTGTGGATGCAAGGCCTCTCTGGAGAAAGGTTGTGATTGATTCATCAGTCTTACCAAGAATCGAAGCATGGGTATAGTAAGCGGCTATCCCTTTAAGACCAAAGAGAAGAGTAGAACGAAGAGAACGGACATCTTCATTCGAAGTTGAAAGAATACCTACCGTTCTTGCTTTTTCCAGGATATCAGTTTCACTTTTGGGTTTCCAGGTACAGGCATCTGGTTCACTATTTCCGGTAACTGGAAGGTTATCACGCATATTTATGGCACTCGTAATAAGGTCAGAGAATCTTGCTTTGTCAAAATTCACATTAGTCAGTGTGGAAAAAAGTGAATCAGCAATAAATAATCCTACTTTCGGATCTCCTTCTCCTTTTTCCATTGCTGCAAGGTTTCTCTTTGAGATCCCTTTGCAAATATAAATAAGCAAATCCTGGTATGCTGCGATCTCGTCCTCCTTGCCGCATACACCCTTGACCGTACATCCCGTTCCTTTAACGGTTTCTTCGCACTGGTAACAAAACATTATCTTACTCCCTAGTTCTTTTTTAATACGAGATATCAATAGCATACCAAATTATAAATAATCAGGAGTATCCAAATACATACAATGCAGAATACATGCACAGTTAATAAAACCGTGAAATATTTGACAAAAAAATGGACATTACTGATAATACTTGAGCTCTATAAAGGCGAACGTTACACTCGAAGGTTTTCAGATCTTCGTGAATCCCTACATGATATCACACCAAAAGTCCTCTCTGAAAGGTTGAAGGAGCTTGAGAGGGAGGGGATTCTTAACCGATATGTCGATGCGACCTCATTTCCGGTCAGGACTGAATATACTTTGACAGAAAGCGGGCTTGAGATCATCAACGTGATAAGGGGTATTAAAAGTTGGGCTCTGAAATGGAAGATAGAAAACATTCCCTGCGGTCAGCAGGACTGCAAGGTATGTGTGTTGTAAGCAATAATTTAGCCTTGATATGACAGAAATGATGAGAAGAAAATTTCTCATGAGCGATATTATGAAAAGAAAAATAATCAGTATCAATGAGGATAAATGCACAGGATGCGGGCAATGCATCCCGGATTGCCCAGAGGGAGCACTTCAGATCATTGAAAAAAAAGCACGACTCGTGAGCGATCTCTTTTGTGATGGTCTTGGTGCTTGTATCGGGAATTGCCCAGTGGAAGCGATTAGCGTTATCGAGCGTGAAGCCGCCCCTTATGATGAGAAGACTGTTATGGAAAATATATCCCGACAAGGTGAACAGGTTATCAAAGCTCATCTCGAGCACCTTATAGGCCATGGTCAGAAGAGCCTTTACAACGAGGCGATTAAATACCTGAATGAAAATAATATCGTCATTCCTGACCATAATGCCCCCCTGTACAACACAAAACCTGTACATTCGAGCAATTCACTCTTCAATACCTGCCCAGGGTCTTCAGCAAGGAATATTACCTGGAAAACTTCCACTTTCACCAGTCAGCCATTGGAAAAAAGTGAATCCGAGCTTCGACAATGGCCAATCCAGCTAAGACTCCTGAACCCCGAGGCTTCATATTTTGATGACGCAGATCTACTGATATCAGCTGATTGTGTCCCTTTCTCCTATGCAGGATTTCATAACGAGTTCCTCATGAACCGGATAGTCATCATATTCTGTCCAAAATTAGATTCGGACATTGACGATTACATAACAAAAATGGCAGCGATATTTAAACAGCATACGATAAAATCAATAATGGTCGTCCATATGGAGGTTCCCTGCTGTAATGGTGTCAGATATGTCGTTGATCAGGCACTTGAACAGTCTGGAAAGAAGATCCAGGTTACGGAAAAGACGATTACGATTGATGGCGGAGTAACCAATCAATCAATAGATTCACTCCCATAACGCCACATCCCATCTGGCACCGTAATCTCAAAACGTGCTCCTCTCCCGGGTTCTCCTGTCTCCTGTATTGTCATCCCTGTTATGGTAAGAACTTCCCTGATAAGAAATAGCCCAAGCCCGGTGTTTTTTCCAAAACCCCGGTTAAATATCATCTCCTTCTGATCAATAGGGACTCCAACACCATTATCATCCCAAATAATCCTGATGTCATCCTGGTCAGTTGTAACAGATACATAAACCTCGGTTGCAGTCTTTCCATGACGGATAGTGTTATCTGTCAGGTTATACATCACCTTTTCAAAGAGTGGGTCGGCAAATATCTGGATAGTTCCGGTATCATCAATGATATGAATCGCGGGGTTACTGGCTAATATGATCATATCAGATAATCTCAGCCATTTGGGTGAGTTTACTCCCAGGTTCTGATAATCCTTCGTAAAATCTATCTGGTGTTCAATGGCCTTTGCAGACTCATGTATCTTTTCGAGGAAAGGTTTAATCTTCTCAATATCGTTTGTTTTTTGTGCGAATCTTAAAAAACCCAATATTGTTGTCACTTTATTTTTTATGTCGTGCCTCGTCAAACTCGAGAGAATGTTAAGTTTTTTGCGGGTTATCAACCGTGATTCTTCTACCTGCTTTCTTAACTCAATTTCTTTATTCAATTCATCCGATTTCATCTCTATTTCTACTTGAGCATCAGCAAGTTCGCGGTTCATATTGACAAGTTCATTATTAAGTCTGGTAAAATCCTCATAGATTTGATAATCAGGTATTCTAGTCTTATCATGCGAGTAGTTTTCACTGCAGATTTGTGAGAAATCAACAGGTACACCATCCGAATAAAGGACCTCGGAAATTAATTCACCGAGATCAGTGGGTGAATTGGCTCCAAATATTATAAAAAAATTTAATTCCCGAACGCCAAGGCAATATAGGGTCTCTGTCGTACTGGAGGCTATAAATTCAATTGGTTTGCTAGTTAAAAATCCAACAGATGAGAGTTTTGAGAAAAATCCAGTGACGGTTTTTTTTGAAGAGGATTTGATATATTTTGAAAGGTGTTCACCTTTGTTGACCGGTAAGCTGAAAATACTGAAATCATCCCTGTATATGTGCAGAATAATCCCATTAAAATCGCAAATAAGCACAATTCCGGGATTTCGTGGTGATTCATTCATATTTTTGTATTAAATTAGGTACTTCTGGAATTAATTGCTACATAGTTAGCTCGTTTGCCTGATAGACCGCATCTTCTGCATTTTTAGCATATCCATTTGCTCCGACCTTTTTCCAGAGATCTGGCATAATATTGAAAGGATATCCACCAATAATGATTTTGACATTCTGTGTCTCGGGAGATTCTCTGATAGCCCGGATAAGGGAATGAACATGAGGAAGATTATAGGACATGGTCGAGGAGATAGCAACTACAATGGCATTTCGCTCCCTGATTGTCTGTATAATACTCATTAACGGGCTGTTTGCACCAATGTAATAAGAATTCCACCCATCCAATTCAAAAAAGTCCGCAACCATCCTGATTCCAACTTCGTGGAGTTCATCTGAAACACAGGTTGTGACAAGAGTTTTATTCTGCTTCACGATATCTTTATTTCCTACGATAAATTTTAGATAGAAATGTGCAAGGATCTGCTGAGTTGAAGCTGTGACGTAATGCTCCTGTGCTACACTAATCTTCTGCATTTGCCACAATCGACCAACTTCGTAAAGGACAGGCTGGAAGACCTGGAGATAGACCTCCCTGACCATTATTCCTTTATTGACCAAATCCACTGATATATCGTGAGCTTTTACCCGGTCTGCATTTAATAGCAGAGAATCGAGATATTCATGTGCCACGATCTTCAGGGGGTTTTCATCAGTGATGAAAGAGGGAACAACCTTTGGAGCATCTTTAAGTATTAAGAGGCATTTTTCAATATAATCGTGAGCTATTTTACTATTTTCTATAGACTGGTCTTCATCAATGACATCCCTAAGTACCACGAGACTTGAGGAGAGGCAATTTTCTGGCAACCCAAGTGATGATAATAGTACCTTTGCCCATTTTGTATAATCGATTAGAATTGCTGCATCGCTAACAGCAAGTGACTCTTCGAGGTAACGGATGTGGTAGGTGAAATCCTCCAATGTGCGTGCTTTCTGATAATCGTTATAAGCGTTAATAATATGTGGATATCGTTCGCTATAGGCTTCATAAGATTTTTGTGCTTTCAGTCTTCGATCAAGATCAACTGGATGATAAACCTGATCAAATCCATTACTTTCCATGATTAATTCCTATTAGCGATTTTCAGTTTCTAACCGCCACTTCCCATCTGGCACCGTGATTTCAAACCGTGCACCCTTCCCAGGTTCACCGGTCTCGCGAATAGTGATGCCGGTGATGTCAAGGATCTCCCTGACAAGGGTTAATCCAAGCCCTGAGTTCTTCCCAAAGCCACGCTCAAAGATTTCCTCCTTATTTTCAACTGGTATACCCTCCCCATCATCCTCGCATATTATCAGATGACTATCACCTGATTCCTCCATAGAAAATCGAATAGTAGTAATTTTCCCGCTGTGTCGCACCGCATTATCGATTAAGTTGTAAAAAACCTTCCCTATAAGCAGATCTGCGAATACTTCTGCACTGGATGGGAGATCATTTTCCACCTTGATTTGCATGAGCTGGATTTGTTTTTTAGCATTATCCACAAGTTTGTGGCATTCCTGCCAGGATGGTGCATTGATGCCGATAGACTCATATTCCCTGGTGAATTGGATCATCGCAGAAATCCGCTGTGAAGTATTTTTCGCGTTTCTGAAATACTCACTGAGTGAAGGATCGGTTTGCTTCTTTTCGAGTATGTTGATGTATCCCATCAGAACCATCAGTTGGTTGTTGATATCATGGCGGGTGATTGAAGAGAGAATGGTAAGTTTCTTGTTCGCTTTGCGAAGTGCGTCTTCAGAGCGTTTTCGTTCGGTGATATCACGGACAATTGAGAGATCAACATCCTTTCCTTTGTAACGGAATGTATGGGTGCTGACTTCAATCGGGTAGATACTCCCGTCTTTTCGCCGATGTGCAGACTCAAAGGTAGCATGTCCGTCTTTGAGAAGTTTTTTTATGACATCCGGTATGATTTTTTTCGCCATATCCCCTGGTACGATATCCCGGGGGGAAATTTCCAGGAGCTCTTTTTCTGAATATCCCAGCATCCGGATGGCTTTATCATTCACAAGAAGATATTTACCAGGACCCTTCGGGGTCCTTTCAAGCAGGAATATAGCATCGTTTGCGTTGTTAATAATCTCACGGAAAAGTTGCACACTCTGATGAAGCGCCTCTTCGGCTTCTTTGCGATCAGTAATGTCCTTTGAATGAGCAAGAACCTGGGTAACATTTCCTTTATCGTCTTTCACCGGGTTGAGTGTTGCAAGGAACCATAATGTTTTGTCAGGCAGGGGTACCGCAACTTCAACTGATACCTCCCTCCCGGTCTGGAATACCCTGGTGACCGCCTCAAAGCGCTGGTCTGCATGTTCTTTTGGATAAATATCCCAGAATGATTTTTCTATGAAAAAATCTGGTGTGCTGCCGAATGTTGATGCGAACACATTATTGACAAACTGATAGCGCCCATCTTTATCAACGGTAAATACGACATCGGTTGAATTTTCAATCAGGGTCCGGTATTTATATTCACTCTGCCGGAATTTCTCCTCACTTGCCTCCAATGCTATCCGTGCCTGTCTGTATTCTGTGATATCCTGCACAGTGCCATGAAATCCGATAATATTTCCTTTAGTGTCACTTTTAATACCCACAAATGCATTTGTCAATCGTATGCTGCCATCAGGACGGATGAATTCTAACTCAATATTAAATTTTTCATGAGTAGATAGGGCCATTTTTGCAATACTGATTAAACGGTCCCAACTTGCGTCCGTAAAGAAACAAGGAAGCTCTGCATAACTGGGTGCTGGGAGCAAAGGGTCTCTCCCTGAGATATTGAACATTTCTTCTGACCAGGTCACAGTATTGGTTTCCAGAATCAATTCAAATGTTCCGATATGTGCAAAATGGTGTAATTCTTTGAGACGATCCCGATATGATATCAATTCTAACTCTATCTTCTTGCGTTTAGTAACATCTTGTAAAGTTCCAGAGATCCTTAAACGTGATCCATTCAAAGGCCTGGATGTTATTTTCCCTTTGCCGACTACCCATATCCATTCACCGGAAGAATGACGCATACGATGTTCAGACTCAAAAAAAGGTTCTAGTCCCTCCAGATAATTGGTAAGCCTTTTATTAATTAATGGAATATCGTCAGGATGTGATAATAAATCCCAATCGATACTATGGGACCCGATATCTTTTTTTTTTTGGTAACCAAGGATTTGTGCAGCCTTTTCATCGATTACGCCTGTCATAGTAGGAATATCAAGTTCCCACATCCCAATATCAGACGCTAAAAGTGCAAGCTGAAGTTTAGCTTCGCTCATTCGTACCAATTCTTCTACAAACTTCCGTTCGGTAATGTCGGTGAGAATAAGATAGCCCGCGATTATCTCTCCCTTTGCATTGTAGATGGGTGTGCCATTGACGAGTTCCCAGCTTACCGTCCCATCTTTTCTAACTATCCTGCCCTCCACGTTAGAAGTTTTTTGTCCCGACAATGCCCGGGCAATGGGTGAATCTTCAATCGTTCTTTCATTTCCCTGGGAATCGAAATCTTTGTAAGAGGGCTTGAAACTTATTAACTGGGTATTAATGGGCGAAGGCTCATCGAGAAGACCAAGAAATTCTCTGCAGGCTGAATTGACAATCCGAATTATGCCGTCAGGCATACTCACAAGAACCATTGGGACTGGAGATTGTTCAAAGGTTTCTTTCAGCAAAATCTGAGCAGTTGTCAATTCCTCTTCAGCCCTTTTTCGGGAAACAGCATGTTTGACCTGGTGCGAGAGTTCAGCAAATTGAGCATCGGCGTTACCACCTTTCTGGAGATAGAAATCTGCCCCATTATTGATAGCCTGGATAACAATTTCTTCCCGACCTTTTCCTGTAAATAAGATAAATGGAATCTTTCCAAAATGTTTTCGCACCTCAATAAGAAATTGGATGCCATCCATTCCAGACATCTGGTAATCTGAAATGATAGCATCATACTTTTCAGTTTTGAGGAGTTTTAAGGCAGCAAATGCTGAATCAATAGTTCTGACAAAAAACTCTCCTGAGTTCTCAAGAAAAATTTTTCCAAGATCAAGAAGATCTGGCTCATCATCAACATAGAGGACCCGGATATTATCTACCATTATACACCGTTTCTATTCATTTCCATAACGCCAATTCCCATTCGGTACTGTGATCTCAAAACGTGCACCTTTACCTGGCTCGCCGTTCTCCTGTATCGCAATTCCGGTGATTGCAAGAATTTCTTTAATAAGGAAAAGGCCAAAACCTGTATGTTTACCGTAACCTCGCTGGAATATCTTATCCTTCTCTTCAGCCTGGACTCCTATACCATTATCCCTCCAGATAATCCGGATGTTATCCTGTTTTTTTAATACGGATACATGAACCTCTGTTGCCGTCTCTCCATGACGGATTGTATTATCTGTCAGGTTATGCATCACCTTCTCAAAGAGGGGGTCTGCAAATATCTGGAGAATTCCAGTTTCATTAATAATCTGAATTGCGGGGTTACTCGCTAATATAATCATATTCGATAAATTCAGCCATCTTGGTGATTTCACCCCCTGATCCTGATAATCCTTTGTGAAATCTATCTGATGTTCAACGGCCTTTGTTAATTCGTGTATATTCTCCAGGGAAGATTGAATCTTGTCAATATCTTGTAATTTCCGTGTAAATCGTAAGAAACCCTGTATTGTCATTATTTTGTTCTTGATATCATGCCTGGTGATTTCTGAGAGGAGGTTGAGTTTCTTATTTGCCTGGTGAAGTGCATCTTCTGCTTGCTTTCGCTCGGTGATGTCTAAAGTATAACCAGCCAGGAGATTTTTATCCTTCAGGACAATTGGGAACTTAATAGTGATATAGTTGCGGTAATTGAAATTCTCCTCCAGATTAAGCACCTTACAATTGGAAACGACGTTCCAGTCGTCAGCAGTAAATTTCTCAGCTAATTCAGGAGGAAACAGATCAGTCATTGTTTTGCCCACCATATCCTTACCAGATATACCAATCATCTCATGAAAGTTGTCACTTGCCTGGATCACGCGGCTTTGAGTAGGCATCACTGTTTTAATGTAGGCATAAATGGGTGAGCGACTGAAAAACTTCGAGTACAATTCATTAATCTCCTGCATTGCCTCTTCTGCCCGCTGGCGCTCAGTTATATCCCTGATGACAGACACTACAACTTTTTTTCCAAGGAGATTAACCACATTGGCATTAATCTCGACCGGGAATATGGTTCCATCTTTTTTCCGATGTTCAGTCTCAAAGATTGAGTGACCGGTTGAAAATAATTCAGTCAGGATCTCATTGAGAGGACGGTTATGGTAATCAGTAACAAAATCGAGAGGACCATGTTCCAGCAGTTCTTCGCGAGTATATTTTAACATTTGGCAAGCAACATTATTTATCTCGATAAATTTTCCGGGTTTCCCCTCTGGATCAATCTCATTGATCTGGACCCCGTCATTAATCAGATTTAAGATATTTCGGAATTTCTCCTCGCTCTCCAGCAGTGCTTCTTCAACCCGTTTCCGTTTGGTGATGTCCTGGTCGATTTCCACAACACCAATGAGATTTCCTTGTTCATCAAAGACCGGCTCATCCCTTTCGTCCCAAACCCTGCCGTCCGGGGTGTGCATTATTGTATGTTCCGACTGTTTTGTCTCAAATACCTTTATTGTCGGGCAGTTTACACAAGGGTGTGCGGGATCTGCCCAAAAGGCGTGACATGTGTGACCAATCATTTCAGCTGGCGATTTGTTGACAGATTTAGCTGCTGCCTTGTTCGCCCAGAGAATTTTCAAATCTTTGTCTACAAATGCAATATTGGCGGTAATACCGTCAAGGATTGCCGTTTTTTGTGCTTCACTCTCTCTTAATTTATCTTCCGCCTTTTTCCGGGAGACCGCAGCATGGATTTTATGTGCAAGTTCAGCGAACTGTGATTCAGGTTCACCACCTTTCTGGAGATAAAAATCCGCTCCATTGTTGATGGATTGGATAACAACTTCCTCCCTGCCTTTGCCAGTGAATATGATGAAAGGAATTTCCCCAAATCTTGCCCTTATTTCAATTAGGAACTCAATGCCATCCATTCCAGGTATCTGGTAATCGGAAACGATAGCATCAAAATTTTCTTTTTCAAGGAGACGCAATGCAGCAGTCGCCGAATCAATTGTTGTAACAGAAAAGTCTCCGGATTCCTCAAGGAATAATTTCCCAATCTCGAGAAGACCTGTTTCGTCATCTACATAAAGGACCCGGATAGCATCTAGCATGATACTTTATTGTTTGTCTGCTTGCACATACTTTTTTGCTTTTAGATCACGAACAAATATATTTTCACCCTGTGTTTCAACTAAGGCTGATGTTTCTGATAACATCTGATTCACTCAATGAACTTGGGGGAATTATAACTACAAATACAATTTCAGGTCATTTGTTTGATATAAAGTCATCCATTGAAATTGAATTGAAGTGTCTTCACTCTAAAAGGCAAATTCTCATTGTCTGTCACCAACCTAATTACTATTTTCCCGGGATAATAGCGGATGGCCTTGGTACGGCGGTTGGACGATAAACGATAGATATGGGGTTCCTCGTAAGGTTGCCGGTATGATATTCTTCCACCGCAGAATTTCCAGTGACCTGATTGACCGTAATCACCGGCGTTGCATTGAAACTCAACGAATAGGACATAGGCTTCCACACGGGAGTGGGAGTCCATCTTAATGGCGTAACTACGGGACCAACATCTGTTTGAATTCTAACAGGTGACATTGAAGGCATTATTGATAGTAGATTTTTCTTTAGAGACTCGGTCTTCTTTCCATTTTGTGAAACACCAACATTGATATTAATTATATCACCAAAGGGAATACCTTCCGTTTTCCCGTTCTTTGATGGCAATAAAAAAAAACATCCTAAACTGAAGATCGTATACGCCTGGAGTTGATGGAGCCGTGATTGTGACAGGGAAGCTGAATTCTTGTCCCGGTTCTATAATCGTTCCATCAGGAATCATAATATCACCGATTCCGAATTTTAGTGCATCACCAAAAGGTTTTAAACCGAATTTTAACCCTTCGGAAGTCCATGCCGTTGTGCCTGTATTTTTGATTGTGATAAATCCGTTAAATGTTTGTCCCGGTTGTAATTGCGAATCTATCGTTGAACTGATAAACTGTATCTCGTAGGGATGCTGTTGTGATTCATTCGTTGTTACCTGGTCTGATATTGTGGGTAGTGTAATATTCCATGAAGGTATTGTTGGAAGTGAAGAAGGAGAGGGATTTGAGGTACAGTAATTGATGTCGACCGGGATAAAACTGGAATTCTCCCAAACGAAACAGCCTTTGTTCCTAGTGAATGTGTTCGAAGTAGAATTAATAACGTCGAACCCTATATTTTGTCCTCTTGCATCGTTTCTAATAAAGGTGTTATTATTTGAATTCCAAATATAGAATCCATTCTCTTGATTTCCTGTTGCGGTATTATCGCTCAAGTCATTATTGTTAGATGAATGACAGAGATTAAACCCATTCTTTTGATTCCCGATAGCCGTATTTTGGTTGAGGGTGTTACCATTAGACGAACAGATATAGAAGCCATCCTCTTGATTACCTATTGCTGTATTCCCCTTAATATCAGTGTTTGAACCAAGGACTTCAAAGCCATAAGATTGATTGCCGTTAGCCGTATTTTGGTTGAGAATGTTATTATCGCCGTAAATTGCAAAACCACTATGTTGATTCCCGTTAGCTTTGTTACCGTTGAGATTATTTGAAAACATAAAAACGAAACCAATATTCACATTATCATTTGCGGTATTACTGGTGAGGGTATTATTGGAGTCAAGACCAAACCCCCCCCATCGGTTTCCATTAGCAGTATTTCCAATAAGGGTGTTGTTGGAGCCAAGATAAAATCCCTCCCCCTGATTTCCATTAGCAGTATTTCCAATAAGGGTGTTATTATTGGAATTCCACCCACCATTGGACCAACCCGCTACTCCCTCCCCTTGGTTTCCATTAGCAGTATTTGAACTCACATCAATCCCATCAGAATTTTGAAGAAATATGCCCTCTCCATTCGAATAACCCGTTATCCCATTATAACTGGAATTCACGTTCGTAATACTTGAAGGATTCGTACCCGGATCCGAAAGTGTTCCAATCACGTTATTGAAAAATATTCCTGCTTGTGTAAATCCAATTAAGGTCACATTTTTTATATTGATACCGCCTAGTGCATTTGCCGGGTCAGATGAAAAATCGTGATAATTATTTGAACTTTGGTTATTTACAAGAATTCCATATGATGTTTTTCCACCGCCATCAAGAATTGCACCCATACCATCAAACATGACATCAGGGCTATTGATGAGTATTGCAAAACTCCAACCGAAACCCGAAAAAGTATTATTTGATAAAGTAACTCCGGTCCCTGTATTATGGCTGGGATCAAGGTCCATAGTCCAGTCATGACCAGACTCATTGATAACCCAGTTGCTATTACTGCTGGAATAATAAGGGTTACTTGCTGAGGAGTTCAATGGAGGGTCGGACCAGGTAATCTCCGGTGTAATCTGACTATTAACCTCTCCTTGTGGAATATTTAACCCGAAAAAACTTTCATTCTTAGTGGGATTTACATCAGGAATTTCATTCAAGCCCGGAGTATCTATCGGTGTATCTGTTACCTGTGGACTTTTGGTTATTGTTGGATTAGGTTGAAGTGGTATTTCTGTATCGATCGGTTGTTGAATAGTTGAGTCTGGAGTATTTACAATTGGGATAACCATTTCGGGAGTGACTTGTGTAAATACAGTGTGTTCACTATCAGGAATTGTTGTTACATCCGGCACTGAAGAATAACCTGCATCGGGTGAAGAGAGATTCGGGGAATTCAAAGAGAATCCATTCGTCTCGGCTGTTACAGTTGTCCCTGCTAGAACTGAAATCATTAGTGAGAAAAGTATGAGGAATTGATATTTACTGATTCGACAAATCACTTTTCACCAACGGATATTGATAAATTTCCTTTGGTTTTACTAAACGATAAACTTAGCACATATCATATTATTATAAATACATATGTTGAAATGACTTCAATTAATAGATCATGTTTTTAGTGAGTCTAACTTCAACCAAGTTAACACGGGATCAAGAGGAATTTTACTACCAGGGCAAATAGAATAACCTGTTATTTTATTAATTCTCTTTCAAAGAAGAAGATATTAATATGGCAGCTTATAGCTTAAAGTAATAAAATAACCGATTCATCTAGATGGTTTTTCATCATGACTCAAATACAATTCACCCAATCACCAATGGGCAGATTGATATTGCTCATCGTATTTTTATCAATAGCCGTAAGTTTTGTAGCAAGTATGCATTATTTTATAATCGATCTTCCAGCACAAAAAGAGATACATGCCCCAAATAATTCAAAAACCCAAAAGATGCATGTAAAACCTGCGAATTGAACTGCGGCATCCCTTCAACAAACGGTCTTTATTATAACTGCATATCCATGTGTGATGTCTCTGGGTGTTAATTGCAACCCCCCAACACTGGTTTTTCCAACACAGAAGAATATTGCAAATTTTTTTCACATTTAGGATTCATCTCCCTAGGAAGAGGCATTAAGTCCTTTTGTATGAGTTATGCAAGCCTTTTTCTAATTTAACATAATAGAATAAATTATACTAATGATAATTGACTAAAAATGAAACCACATGAGCTGTTAAAAGAGATAATTGCCAAAAACGGATTTGAGATATGTTCTAATCGATCTCGATGTAAGGTAATTATCTCTGATACTTTCAAAAATTCTTATGGAAGAGAGAAAAATATTCTCTATGTTGTCCTTGATGAAGGAATTGTAGATGAATTCATCAGCAATCCTAATAATATTAAAATAAATGCACCAGGAATTGTTGATAAACTTTTTCAAGAATATGGGATAGAGAAAATTTTAACTCAATGGGCAGTTTATGCATGGGCATATTCATTGGGTGCACCAATCGATATGGAACTTCTCCAGATAGATAAGAAATCTCTTGCTAATAATAACCCTAAAATAAATGAAAATAAAAAGGATTGGAATAATGAGGGAAATGCATTAAGTGATCTCGGACTGTATGAGGAAGCATTGGAATCTTATAACAAAGCACTGTCGATTAACCCTAATGATGCAAATATTTGGTATAACAAAGGAAATGCATTAAGTAATCTCGGTCTGCATGAGGAAGCATTGGAATCTTATAACAAAGCAATATCGATTAACTCGAATCATGCAAATATTTGGTATAATAAAGGAAATGCATTATTTAATCTCGGTCTGCATGAGGAAGCATTGGAAGCCTACAACCAAGCAATCACGATTGACCCGAATCATGCAATGGCGTGTTATAACAAGGGGATAGCATTAAAAATTCTCGGTCTGTATGAGGAAGCATTGGAAACATACAACCAAGCAATCGCGATTGACCCGAATGATTCAAAAACTTGGTATAATAAAGGAAATATTTTAAGTGGTCTCGGTTTGTATGAGGAAGCATTGAAAGCATACAACCAAGCAATCACGATTGACCCGAATCATGCAATGGCTTGGTATTATAAAGGAAATGCATTATATTTCCTTGATCAAAAGAAGGAAGCATTAGATGCTTACAATAAAGTAATCGATATTAACCCGGATGATCTAGATGCCTGGAATAACAAGGGAAATGCATTAAGTGATCTCGGTCGGAATGAGGAGGCATTAGATGCTTATAACAAAGTTATCGCGATTGACCAGAATATTGTATATGCCTGGTATAATAAAGGAAACGAATTAAAAAATCTCGGTCGGAATGAGGAAGCATTGGAAGCCTACAACCGAGTAATCGCAATTGACCCGAATGATGCAAAAACTTGGTATAACAAAAGTGTTATATTAGAAAACCTCGGCAGATATCAGGATGCATTAGATGGATACAACAAGGCTATCGCAATTGATCAAAATTATCTAATAATCTGGTATGGTAAAGGAAATGCATTAAAAAATCTCGGTCGGAATGAGGAAGCATTGGAAGCCTACAACCAAGCAATCGCGATTGACCCGAATGATGCAGATGTCTGGAATAACAAGGGAAGTACATTAAGTGATCTCGGTCGGAATGAGGAAGCATTGGAAGCCTACAACCAAGCAATTGCGATTGACCCGAATTATGAAATGGCTTGGTATAATAAAGGAAATGCATTAAAAAAATTCGATCGGGATGAAGAAGCATTGGAAGCCTACAACCAAGCAATCGTGATTGACCCGAATTATGCAAAAGCCTGGTATGGTAAAGGAAATGCATTATTTTACCTTGGTCGAAAGAAGGAAGCATTAGATGCTTATAACAAAGTTATCACGATTGACCCGAATTACACAGATGCTTTGAAAGCTAAACAACTTTTGTTAAATAAATTAGAAAATAATTAAACATTTACTAATATTGAGGAATTCCCCTTCGTTTCCACACCATCATCAATCGAAGGCTCGCGAAACTCTCTGCAACTCAGACCACAATACGCCCATTACGAGCTCGAAGCTTGCGAAACAGATAACCGGCGGTAATGCATGGATACACAGGGAAAGCGAGGTCCGGTACACCCGGGTTACATTAAATCCAGCCGGGAGAATTGTGACAGCGTTCTCGTCGGTCAGGATTTAATACTTATCAAATTTGGAATATGTGTGCTGGTACGGATCATACTGTGCCATCCCGTTACTATCAATAACTATAGACACCTATAGGTAAATCATGCAAGCTGCTTCCACAATATACATTCGATCAGATCTGAAGGAACAACTAACGAACCTGAAAACACACCCCCGGGAATCATACAGCACAGTGATAGAACGCCTTCTCTCATGTGCCATTGATCCTGATCCTCTCACTTCCGAAGAGATAGCAGGGATAGAACAAGCGCTGGAAGATATCAAAGCAGGAAGGGTACATTCTGAAGCAGAGATCATGAAAGAATTCGGAGTTGAATGACTGAATTTCAGATCACCTACTCAAATAAAGCAAAGAGAAACCTCAAAGAAATACCATTCCCGATAGCTCAGGAGATAATCAGAACCATACATGAACTGAAGACTAATCCCTGGCCCCGTGTGCAGAAGTTAGAAGGATCTGATAAATCTCCGTTTCATTCTTTGAATGTTGGGGGTTACCGAGCTATCCTGTCTATTCAAAACAATAAACTCATCGTTTATTTGGTAGAAGTTGGTCCCCGGAAAACCATATACCGGAAATATTAATCCGTTATTGGACTTTAAAGATATTTATTGACTACAACTTTAAAAAGAGGCCAGGGCCGAGATTCGAACCCGGGTCAAGGGATCCACAGTCCCCTAGGATAACCACTACCCTACCCTGGCAATCCCTGATACTCATCCTGATTTCCGATTTTTTTCCATCAGGCTGGCGCGAGTGAAAAAACATGCTGGTGATTCAGTCAAAGTATTCTATATCATTACTTCACCAGATAATAAAAATAGTTTGGAGAAGACAGAAAAGAGTACCATGATATTTGATAAATGTCCGGGTGCTGCAAATCTCAGGACTCCAACTCTCTCAATCAAAAAGTGCCCGAAATGCGGTGAAGAAGTCGAGGTCTTTTCAAATGATCTAAAAGTAAAATGCAGTAATTGTGGAACAACAGTTTACAATGACATCCAGTCCTGTGTCCAATGGTGTAAATACGCAAAAGAATGCCTTGGTGAAGAGGAGTATAAAAAAGTCATGCAGATGAAAGAAAAATAGGAAGCCAAATACTCCAATAACATTTGGAACAATTCAAAGGAGAAAAATAAAAATAGCCTTCAACACACATTACAATATTAACTACGCAGAGAATGTCACCTCTTACCTGTGAAAAATGTTAAAAAAATATATTCTATATAAAAAAGGTAATTTTCGCGTATATGACCGGAGTGGAACAATATGACGAAGGAACTGAAGATCAGGACACCAATCGTCTGTGTACTCGGTCATGTAGATCACGGGAAGACATCTCTTCTGGATAAAATCCGGGGTTCATCAGTTGTAAACACGGAACAAGGAGCAATAACCCAGCATATTGGGGCCACCATAGTCCCGATAGAAGCGATCCGTAAAATGAGCGGGGCTATGGAAAAAGCACCAATTAATGTTCCTGGACTACTTTTTATCGATACCCCTGGACATCATGCATTTACAACTCTGCGGGCACGTGGAGGAGCTCTTGCCGATATGGCCATCCTTGTTGTTGACCTGAATGAAGGTTTTCAGCCCCAGACGATTGAAGCTGTTCAGATTTTGAGAAATTACAAAACGCCTTTTGTCATTGCCGCGACAAAACTTGACCGCACCGGAGGCTGGAGAGTATACCCTGAAGAAGGGTTTGTCGCTTCGTTTTCCAATCAGAATGAGCGGGTAAAACAGCATGTTGAGACAAAGATCTATGAACTTGTTGGCAGGTTTTCTGACATGGAATTCTCTGCAGATCGTTTCGACAGAGTAAGGGACTTTGCCCGGAACCTTGCAATAGTCCCTTTAAGCGCACATACCGGAGAAGGGATCGCGGACCTCCTCCTTGTAATGATTGGGCTCGCCCAGAGATATCTTGAGCAGGAACTTGCTTTGAAAGTTGATGGCCCGGGTTGTGGTACAGTTCTCGAAGTGAAAGAAGAGCGTGGTCTTGGTATAACTCTTGATGTAATTCTTTATGATGGAACGCTTTCTGTCGGTGACGAGATTGCAATAGCATCAAAAGAAGGTGTTATTATCACAAAAGTCCGTTCGCTCCTGAAACCCAGGCCAATGAAAGAGATCCTGGTAGAGGACAGGTTTGAGCGTGTAAAACGGGTGGTTGCAGCAACCGGAATAAAAGTCTCTGCGCCTGGCCTTGAGGAAGTAGTTGCCGGAAGTCCACTGCGCGCTATTCGTGGTGATCGCAAGGAGATTATCGAATTAATCCGGCGTGAAATGGAAACAATCGATGTCAACCTTTCACCAGAAGGAATTGTAATCAAGGCCGATACTATCGGAGCACTGGAAGCATTATGCAAAGAACTTGCATCAAAGGAAATACCGGTCAGACGGGCTGAAGTCGGGCCTGTAAGCCGTCATGACATAATTGATACAGAAGCTGTAAAAGAAGAGCTCTATAAAGTCATTCTCTCTTTTAATACACCTGTCCTTCCCGATGCGCTTGAACTTAAAAAGGATCCATCCTATGAAAAACTTAAGCACTTCGAAGGAAGAGTCATATACCGCCTGATTGACGAGTATTGCGAATGGAGTGAAGAGCTGCAGCGTTCCAGACAACAACAGAAGTTTGAAAAAATTGTAATGCCTGCAAAAGTAACGGTCCTTCCAAACAACGTGTTCCGCCAGAGCAACCCCGCGGTTGTCGGAGTCCGGATACTCGCAGGGACGCTCCGAACAAATGTTGAGCTTTGTCTAATGGATGGAAAGAAGGTTGGGCATCTGAAAACCATTCAATTGAGAAGAGAATCTATCCCGGAAGCGATAGCCGGACAGGAAGTTGCAATTTCAATAGAGGGTGCAACTGTAGGACGCCAGGTAAATGTCTCTGACGATCTCTACGTAGATATCCCGGAGCGCCATGTCAAGGTGCTTGAAAAGGAACTTCTCTCTCATCTTCCTATACCCACTCAGACTATCCTTGAAGAATTTACAAAAATGAGAAGGAAAGAGAATCCATTCTGGGGCAAGTAATTAATAGGACTTTCAAGATAATTTATAAGTCACGTGGTAGTCATGGTCGATTATAAACTCGTTCTATCTGACAGGCGCACAGGTATATCCTATAAAATTGATGTAGGCGGGCCTGCGGCAAATGGAATACTCGGTAAGCGAATTGGGGATGAAGTTGAAGCAGGTCCGATAGGGCTTGCTGGATATAGGATGAAGATCACAGGTGGATCAGACAGGACAGGCATTCCCGCACGTAAAGGACTTCCTGGTCAGAGTAAGAAACGCACTCTCCTCTCACGCGGTGTAGGTTTTAATCCGACAAAATCAGGAGAACGTCAGAGGAAAGTCATCCGTGGTGAAGAGATAACTAATGACTTTGTCCAGATAAATGCTGTAGTAACAGGTTATGGAGAAAAGTCACTTGATGATCTCTTCCCCAAGGAAAAACCGGAAGAGAAGAAAGAATAAATCAGGTCTCTTATCTGACACGTTCCAATAACATCGGAATTTCAGTTGAAAAAGGGACGCCATACTTTTTTGCAATAATCACAATTGCAGCTTCAGGAAATAGGTTACCAGAAAACTTTTCCTTAATCAGCTTGCTCATTTGCATAATAACCTGGTCCGTTGTCTGGTTTGAAGCGGAGGCAATACTTTGCGCAAGAATTTCAACCGGGTCTGTATCATCAAAAAGGCTCTCGCGAGGGTGATACCCCATTGGAACATTGACCTCATAGACATTAAACAGCGGTTGAATCATATCGCCCTCATAATGGATGAGTCCTGCCTCTATTGCTCTTGAAATCAGTTCATTTGCTTTATCCTGAGACATCCATTTACGATCGAATGCAAGATAATAAACAAGTTCACTTTTCTTGAGCCATTCTTTCCTTGTATGCCTGAATGCAGCTGCAACAATGGTCTCGAGGCTCATAAAAAAAAATAATAATTATGTGTCTGTTCGACACTTACTCAATAAGGACTGCGTTTATAACGCCGTCCTGACCGGGTCTGCTTGTGATTCGTGCCTTTCCGATGGAGGTCCTTATAATTGCACCCTTTGTAAGGAGGTTTCTTCTTACGTAGTTAGGGTTTGCACGGTTCTCTTCAACCTTCTCAATCTTTGCCTGTTGAACAGAACCGCTATTACGGTCACAGACAGATGCAAATTCCTGTCTAAGTGAACGCACTTTCGACCCTCCGCCGAATGTTCGCACGATCTTCGCTCTGTCAACCCCTATATGGGTTTCTGCAGGCGATGATCCCATCTCTCTTCGCTTCTTTCCTTTGGTCTTTTTAATTCTGTGACCTGTTAATGTTCTTATTGAACCGCCTTGCCAGAGCATATCCTATCACCAAAACGCTATATATATACGTTATTGTTTTATTTAATCTCTTGTGTCAGGCGAGAATTGCGTCAATAATATCATCGATACCCTGGCCTGTCTTCATATTTGTTCGAAAAACCTTTATTTCCGGATTGTACCTCCGCATATCCCGTTCCATCCTGGAAATGTCACAGCCTACAAATTCTGCGAGGTCGGTTTTATTTATTACTCCTATCCCACAGTCCCGGAACATCATCGGGTGCTTGTTCACAACGTCGTCGCCTTCAGTTGAACTTACAATTGCGATTCGCTTCTCAGCTCCTAATCGAAAATCAGTCGGACATACCATATTCCCTACATTTTCGATAAAAAGAATATCTATCTCGTCCAGTGGAAGTGAGAGGAGTCCGTGAGAGACAAGGTGTGCATCAAGATGACATTCCTTACCTGTATTTAAATTTACAGCAGGAATTCCAAGTGAGATTAGACGTTTGAAATCGTCATCACCATATACATCTCCGGCAATCGCACCTGTCTTTAATCCTTTTTTTGCGAGAGCCGGAACCGCTCTTTCAATAAATGCAGTTTTTCCGGAACCTATCGCTCCCAGGAGGTCAAATGCCCTCACGCCGTGGGACTTAAGTTCGTCTGAATTAATGCGGGCTGTTGCGTTGTTGACGTCGTACACATCCTTTTCGATCCTGACGTCGATTTGGTGCATGCAAATAGGTTGGATGGATAGGGTTTATAGATTCACTTCCTAAGAGTACATACATGGAAAATGAACGTATCCTTTATCCCTGTTATTTTGATTCAACTCTTACACGTGAAGAAGGGAGGCGGGTCCCGCTAAAGAAAGGCACAAAGCATGCCACACTTATCGAACTTGAGAAAGCTCTTCTACGTTGTAAAATACCATACAGGACTGAAAAAAAAGCCCATCCGGCATTCTGGTATAAATTCGACGGACGGGCTATTGTACAGTGGAAAGAGCAAAAACAAAAGCTTATACGAATAGTAAGTGACCATCTGGAGCATCGTTAAATGGAAGAACTCTGGGACTTCCATACGCATACTACGATGAGTGACGGTGATATCCTTCCAATCGAACTTATAAGGAGGATGTCTGTACTGGGATACACAACCATTGCAATTACCGACCATGCAGATTTAACCAATATTACCTTTCTTATTGATTCGCTTTCGCGACTGAAACCCTCGGCGGCACGTTTTGGCGTTGAACTACTTGCCGGCGTTGAAATAACACATGTCCCACCCGAAGAGATACAAGGTCTTGCAAAAGAAGCAAAAATGGCAGGGGCAGACATAGTAGTCGTACATGGTGAGTCACCGGTTGAACCGGTTGCGCCAGGCACAAACAGAGCCGCATGTAGCTGTCCGGATGTCAACATTCTAGCTCACCCTGGTTTAATAAGTCTTGAGGATGCATCTTTTGCTGCAGAGAACGGAGTATTCCTTGAAATCACGTCGCGAGGCGGCCATAACAGAACAAATGGCCATGTACTCATCACTGCCAGGAATGCAGGTTGTCAGATTGTGATTGATTCAGATGCCCATTCGCCGGGTGACCTCCTTGATGCACGCGCAAAGGAACTTGTAGGGAGGGGGGCAGGACTGACAGGTGAAGAGTATCAAAATATTCTGGATTTAAATATGAATAAAATAAGAAGGCATTGAAGATCGTATTATAGTTTTACATTATTTTTATATATTGGAAGATTCAATATATATAGGTTATCAACGCATTTCATGTACCATAAGTGAGGTCTGTCTTTGAGACCGGTAGGCCGCGTCTTTGCGGTATGTAATCAAAAAATATTGATACTCGAATGTGACCCGGCACAGCTTCCACGGCTGTACGCATCTGTCTTCGACCAGAGTAAGAAGGTAACGGGGACGCTTGTCGACCTCTTTGGTAATGTCGAGAGGCCGTACGCTGCTATTGTCTGCAAGCAGGGCGCAGATATAGCTCCAGGTACACCTCTATTTGAATCTCCGCAGGTGAACAATAATGCAGGAAGTAGAAAAATTAAAAATTCTTCAGAGCGAGCGTCTCGCACTCAAAAGCCGTACAAGAGAGAAGGAAAAAGAGCAGGAGAAGAAAGCAGAAGACCATACAGAAACAGTCTGTCCTGAATGTGGTTCCCGTCAGCTGGTTCATGATTATGAACGCGCTGAACTGGTATGTCAGTCATGTGGTCTTGTTCTGGATGAAGACTTTATTGACCGGGGTCCGGAATGGCGGGCTTTTGATCATGACCAGAGGATGAAAAGGTCCAGAGTAGGAGCACCAATGACCTTCACCATACATGACAAGGGACTCTCCACAATGATAGACTGGAGAAACCGGGACTCATATGGTAGGGCCATATCCAGTAAAAACCGTGCACAGCTCTATCGGTTAAGAAAGTGGCAGCGGAGAATCAGGGTTAGCAATGCTACAGAGCGTAACCTTGCATTTGCCCTCTCTGAACTTGACAGGATGGCCTCGGCTCTGGGTCTTCCAAGAAATGTTAGAGAGACAGCAGCAGTTGTTTATCGTGATGCTGTTGACAAGAATCTGATTAGGGGAAGAAGCATTGAAGGTGTTGCAGCTGCCGCACTCTATGCAGCATGCAGACAATGTAATGTGCCACGAACTCTCGATGAAATAGCAGAAGTCTCGCGTGTCTCACGTAAAGAGATAGGAAGAACTTACCGTTTTATTTCTCGTGAACTAGGGTTAAAACTTCTTCCTACCTCACCAATCGATTACGTCCCAAGGTTTTGTTCAGGGCTTAATCTCAAAGGTGAAGTCCAAAGCAGGGCAGTAGAGATTCTGAGACAGGCCGGAGAGCGTGAACTTACAAGTGGGCGCGGCCCCACTGGCGTTGCAGCTGCAGCCATATACATCTCTTCTATCCTTGGAGGGGAGCGCCGGACTCAAAGGGAAGTCGCAGAAGTTGCAGGTGTGACTGAAGTCACAATCCGGAACAGATATAAAGAACTCGCAGAGAAACTAGATATTGAAATTATTCTCTAAATTTTTTCTGGAGTCTTCAATTCTTTCAGATATTTTCGGGCTTGTAGATCAGGGGTAGATCGTTACGTTCGCAACGTAAAGGCCGCGGGTTCAAATCCCGCCAAGTCCATCTATTCCTTACTATCGGAGGATATAATCAAAACATAGATAAAGTTACGGTATCAATAAAATAAAGGAATTTTATCGGGCTCGTAGATCAGGGGTAGATCGTCACGTTTGCAACGTGAAGGCCACGGGTTCAAATCCCGTCGGGTCCATCTCAGAGAATCCAGTCTAATACTGTTTCTTCTTCTGTTGTCTGTTTTTCTGGTATCTTCACTTCGAATGAACTTTTTAAAACTTCAGGTTCCTTGAATGCAGGTATAAAATCACTCTCCCTAATGGAAGATGTTACAGAATCGTGCCCTGCACTTTTATTGGATTGAAGGCCCTGAATCGCCCGGGTGAGAAGATAATCAACAAAGTCCTCAACTTCCCTCTGTTCATGGGGCAGAAGTCGGGCTATCTTCTCTTCAAGTGAAGTCAGAACCAATCCCCCCGGCCGCACGAAGTAGCCAAAGGACCCGGCACGAATGTTCCGCGATACTTGTCAGAATATATGCTTCCTCCAGGGTATTTCCCATTGTAAAGGTCCCATGACCACGGACGAGTACTACAGACGACTGTCTGCAACCTTCCCCTACAGCTTTTGCAAGTTCGTCTGTTCCGGGTTTCCCGGATACAACCGGAAAACTGGGACAGAACATTTCTCCTTCACTATCAAGCGGGATTACTTCATTAATTAATATTGAAACCGCAACAGAGTGCGGTGGATGTGCATGTATAACTGCACCCGCTCGCGTACTCAGGTAAATTTCCCTATGAGCCTTGTATTCAATAGAAGCTCCTGTCGGGGCATCCCCGATCAATGGGACCTTTATAAGATTCCCTGGGTCTTCAAGATAAGAACCACTTTGTGTTATAAAAAAATAATCTCCTTCTCTGACACTGATATTGCCAAAATTCGCTGTTAAGAGTCCGCTATTGATAAGTCTCGCACCAATGAGTGCGACTTCACGGGCAAGTCTTTTAGACAAATCTAAGTCCGACATCCCGCATCTTATTATACCTGGCTATGTTCAGGAGCAATGGCGTAAGGCTCTCCACCATGCATGATGCTGCCAGTGGACCAGCATCATAGGCTTTAAGGGCAGATGTACTGTTTACAATATCAGAGACTATTGATTTTGCTTCCAGGTCATCACCGCAGACTGGAACTGAATAACGAAGTTCCTCGTCAATTGCCTTCCACCGGTTGGCAGCTATTGTATTGAATGCTACAACAAGCCTTGCCTCCGGAGGTAAAATCCTCTTTAGATATAGCGCCACTGAGCCCTCATCAGGAGGAACAAAAACAAAATGATCCCTTTTTTCCATCGGGTTAACCGGGCTTACAACAATTTTGTCTCCAAAGTCAGGAAGGCTCCTTACAGTTTCAGTGAGGTTTTTCCATGGCACTGCAAGGATGATTACATCAGCATTCAGAACAGCATCCGCATTTGTTGTCCCACTGCATGAACATTTGACGTTTCTTGAATGTAGTGTATCACTACAGCAGACGCTAGTCTCAATTGCCTTCTCACTATTCCTCGAGCCGACAATGACCTCAAATAGTGGAGAGAGGCGGAGGGCCATCCCTTCTCCTATATCCCCGGTACCGCCAATAATGCCTATCTTCACTCACTTCACCAGGGATAGTAAGAATTTTTCAAGGGATTCAAGTGACTGGACACCTTCAAATGTCCTCATGACCTTGCCGTCCTGTTCTATAACTATCGTTGGAACAACGCGTATTGCGTATTTGTTGGCAAGTTCCATGTTGCTGTCAACGTCTACTTTCTTTATCTCAACCTGATCTCCGATTCTTGCTTTCAGTTCATCGATAATCGGTCCCTGCTGCCGGCATGGTCCACACCAATCAGCAAAAAAGTCCATGAGCACTGGTTTTCCCATTATACAACACTCAGGAAAAGATTGTGGGAAAAAGAGATAAAGATTATTGGGTCAGGGTGCCTGTTCTCACTTTGAGAGAATATACATGATTATCCTGCCATATGCCGGCCTGGTAACCAGTACACCCACAAGGACACCGAGTATAGTGATGATTGCAAACCCTCTCAATGTAGAAAGCGACATTACCGCAAGCGGAAGCATGGCAATTATCACGGTCGCTGCTGATATGACAATGATTGCAAGCGCACGGGTAAGTCGTTTCAGATAGAGGTTTGGTGACGGAACCTTTCCTTCGTGGAGGATCTCGTCTGTAATTATCACTAGCTGGTCAATTCCTGTACCAAGGACTGCAATAAGACCCGCTATTGCAGATAGATCCAGTTGTTGGACGAACCTTGCAATTCCCAGGAGAATAATTATCTCAGATGCATTGATAAGCACCATAGGTAAGACAATCGAGGGTTCACGATAGCGGTAGAATATCATTATTGCAAGGAACAGAAGTGCAACAATTCCTGCAAGGATAGACATTACCTTAAAGTGCTCACCAAGGGTTGCAGATACTGAACCAGAACCTGCTATTACCACAGCAACAGGCAGAGCTCCTGCTCTTAAGTGAATCTCAAGGTTCTTGGCATCATTAAGTGCACTCGTACCCTTTCCGGTTGTTGCGAGTAATTCGCGTATTGGATCTCTTTGTATCTTCGCTGCGAGGTCTGGAGACAGAGGTGCAGAGAATACTGTCCTGTTGTCAAGGACCATCTCAAGATGGTGACGCTCAGGGTCGGTAACCGCACCAGTATTAATTGATGCATTTCTTAATGCATTGGCTCCGGTCTCTGACAAGGTGAATGGAACTCCCCAGACACCACTACCTGCGGGTTCCTGAGACGGTATGCCTACACTTGTGATAGAGTCACCAAACAGGACGTGTTCAGTATCGTTTCCAGTTGTCTGGACTCTTATCTCGAACTTGCCCTGTTTTCCGACAACATCCTGGGCCTGCTTCATTGATACACCGGCAAGCTCAACACGGATGTATCGTGTAATACCATTCATTCCTGTGAGTGTGTTGACCTTTGCATCTTTAGTTCCGAGTGCATTGATCTTAGTCTCAAGAATTTGTTTTACATCGTCAGCTGTGTTTTTCGATACACCCTGTTCATACGTTACTATCTTTCCGGCTTGCAGTGAATCAAAAGCTTTTGTCAATTCTTCTTTTGATACTAATTTTCTCACTTCAAGTTTAGAAGGTGCTACTTGTATGACGTCTGCATCAAGCTTTGCCTTAAGATCCGCTGTGAGTTGATCAATCGGTTTATCGGTATCTATACCGATAACAACGGACTGGAAGTCAAGCTGAAGCCATGAACCTTCCTGAAGGTCAAGACCAAACTGGAGATTGGTTTTAAACTGGCCGTCCTCAAAATGTGGGCCTATTGAGATTATGGCAAGTACAAGAATTACCAGATAGAGGGCAACTCTCCAGTCTGAAACAATCTCTTTTAAATCAGCGATATTCACGACCCTCTCTCCTTGTAACATACCACTTTAAAATACCAGCATTTGTAAGCCAGGTGTTCATGATATCGAATAAAAGCCCTATAATAAGAACCATGGATATCTCATAGATAACCTGTACCTGCCCTAAATAGGTAACAAGGCACATCCCGATTATCGCCGAGAGAGTTGCAGTGGTCATAATAATTCCGGTACGAAATGCACCTTCAATCTTTTCCTCAAACTTGCCCTGCCTCTTAAGCACCCGCATTGTCAACAGGATGTCACTGTCTACAGAATAACCGATAAGCATCAGAAGTGCTGCAGTTGTCGGAAGGTTAAGAGTAAGTCCGAAAACGTTCATAGCGGCAGCTGTCATTGCCATGTCAGCAATTGCAGACAGAACAACCGCTACTGACGGGACAAACGTCCTGAACGCAATGAACACAACTATAGACATTCCAATAAAGGAGAATATTAGTGCATAAATTGCCTGTTCCTGAAGTGTTTTACCAAAAGATTCCCCTATCTGGTCTACTTTGGCATCAGGGTAACGCTGCGATATCAGCGCGGAGAGTTCCTGTAACTTAGCATCGTTCATTGCTGCAAATTTTATGTATTTGCCGTTATTCACACCTTCACCTATGCTGTCAAGTGGGAAACCACTGAAATAGGTTCTTATCTGGTCCGCGGAATCCCCGGTAAAGAGCGTGACTGCAGTACCTCCTGAAAAGTCAATACCAGGAGTAACCGGCAGACCGGTGTGTGCCGTATTCACACCCAAAGAGATGATGGCGATGACAAATATCACAATCGGGACCGCCATCATCTTTATGGGAGAATATCGGCTGATGTCGTATCTGAATGGTCCCATGCCAATATTATCGGTCTGGAAAGGATATATAGATGTGATATCCAGTTGTAGTCAAAGAAAATCCTTTAAGCGTGAGTCAGTCTAACCTATTCGGGATGTACCAGAGCGGGAAGAATAAGGGAAAAGATCATGAGATCTCAATAAGTCCAGAGGTAATCTCGTATATCTCAAAAAGAGGATGCGACTTTCGGATCTCAACTTCATGCTTCGGGCCGGTGCTTCATCCCGTTAAAGTAAAACCTCCAAAAGGTACCGATGTCAGAATAAGGGCAGGAGATTATCTTATATTCGTCTCACGCCATCAGGCTCCATATCTCTTTGATATCTCGATGGACCTCCTTATGCGGTATGAGCGGTCTGCTGCCGATGAGCTTGTATGACAATAATCGAACTTGACCATACCGCAGATATAAGGTTCCGGATAACAGCCGTAAATATTCATGATCTTTTCAAAGAGTCTGCTAAAGCTCTTATGTGTGTGATGTATTCAGGTCAAGCAGGTTCTCAAATCTCTAGAAAATTTTCCATTAAGGCAGAAAACCTTCATGAACTCCTATCCATGTTCCTTTCTGAGATTCTCTACCTGTCAGATGCTGAAAATATTGTTTTTTCCGGTTTTGATATCTCTATAGATGACACATATACCACTCTTTCTGCAGACCTTTCAGGTGATCCTTTTATCAGGAAGAATCATGGTGGAGGAAGTGAGGTCAAAGGGATTTCACTCTATGGACTGGAGATCAAAGATAAAGATGGAATGTATATAGTAGATCTGCTGTTTGACGTATGACAGAACATTCTTTGGAATCATTGATAAAAAGGAGTGAACTTGAATGGGAAGTTCCCATAGGATATATCCCGGGTATGCGGGTGCCAGGGACGATATTTCTTTCTGAAAGCCTGAAAAAAACTCTTGAACCTGGAGCAGTTGAACAAGTGGCCAATGTCGCTACCCTGCCAGGTATAGTTCGCAGAGCTTACGCAATGCCGGATATTCACTGGGGGTACGGGTTTCCTATAGGGGGTGTTGCGGCTTTTGACGAGGAGGAGGGGATAATCTCTCCTGGTGGGGTTGGTTTTGACATCAATTGCGGAGTCAGACTTCTTAAGACGCCCCTCACTGAAAGTGATATCAGTTCAAAAAAACGCAACCTCATTGAGACTTTATACAAAACTGTTCCAACCGGAGTGGGGTCAAGGAGCGATATCAGGATAAGCCGCCCTGAACTTGAACAGATGATGTTAACCGGAGCTAAATGGGCAGTCAAGCAGGGATACGGCCTCTCATCTGATATCATAAATTGTGAGGCAGAGGGAGCCATGCCTGATGCCGACCCTGGGGCAGTGTCAGATAAAGCACGTTCCCGTGGATTGCCACAAGGTGGAACTCTTGGTTCAGGAAACCATTTCCTTGAAGTACAGGTTGTGAAACAGATTTATGACCCGGTGATAGCGAATACGTTTGGAGTAAAGGAAGGAGATATATGTGTCATGATTCACTGTGGTTCACGTGGACTTGGTCACCAGGTCTGTACAGATAATATTGCTTCCCTTTCTGCAGCAGCGAAAAAATACAAAATATCACTTTCTGACCGCCAGCTTGCATGCGCTCCTGTCCATTCAAAAGAAGGTGAGTTATATTATAGTGCAATGGCTGCATCTGCAAATTATGCATGGGCAAACCGGCAGATAATAATGCATAAAACACGCGAAGTCTTCACAAAACTCTTTCAGACTGAATATGATGATATGCACCTTGTATATGATGTAGCACATAATGTTGCAAAAAGAGAGATACATGACCTAAACGGACATCCCGCTCCTCTTTGTGTTCACCGGAAAGGTGCAACACGTGCTTTCGGGCCTCACTCAACCGATCTCCCTTCTCACTATATGGAATCCGGTCAGCCTGTGATTATTCCAGGGAGCATGGGGACATCATCTTTCCTTCTTCATGGAACAAAGAAGGCAATGGACCTCACTTTCGGGAGTACATGTCATGGTGCAGGAAGAGTTTCAAGCAGGTCAAAAGCAAAAAAAACAGTGTCTGGAAAAGAAGTGAAGGAAGAATTATTAAGGGCCGGAATTATTGTCAAGGCTCCAAACGATGCATCTATTGCCGAAGAGTCACCCCATGTCTATAAATCAAGCACTGAGGTCGTAAGAGTTGTTCATGAGCTTGGGATCTCAAGACTCGTTGCACGCCTTGAACCACTCGCGGTGATCAAGGGATGAATGACTCTGCCGGAGTTGCATGGGATTCTCCTCTGCTATTCTCACGATTTGTTGAAGAGTGCGGAATTCACGCTGAACCTGTTACACCTCAACTGCTTGCAGCCCCGTTTTTCAGGGGGAAATTTTCAACACTGATAATTCCAACTGGTTTTGCAAATCCAGAATATTCGAATCTGCTTCCAGCGTTACGGGCCTCAGAAGTCAGGATAAAACGGTTTTTAGAAGGGGGAGGCAGACTTCTTGTCTTTGGAGCGGCAATCAAAGGTAATTCCTATGACTGGCTACCTTTTTCCATATCTTATACTTATGAGTACGCCTGCTACGAACTGGAGGGAGAAGGGGAATATACTGACATGATTGAGGGATATGACAGGAAGTGTATCTCCTGCGATGGGTGGTTTCCTGAACACGAAGGTGTTACTGCGCTCCATTCTCACGAGCGGGCTGTACTTATAATAAAAAGGATAGGAGTGGGAATAGCGATAGTAACATCAATTCATGAATACCCTTCACGAACATTTATCAGGATGTTCTGCACATCACAGTGCGAAACTTTATTTTAGGATTGCACAAGGGAATTATGAGGAACTTCTGATGGATCATTTTATACTTGCACCCAATTCCAGTGTCAATGACCTTGAACCCATTGCTATGGCATTGCATGAACTTTTAAACCGGCTGCCTATTACTGCACGCTCCCGTGATTTACCTGGATTAAGGATAGAAGAAGGGAGGGTCGTTGACAGGGAATATTCAGGGCCGGTCCTTGAGGATGTAATCAGGGATAACAAAGTTATCAAAACCACTCCCGTTTCCGGGGCTTACAAAGGTGTTCCTGTCATTGTTGCACCGATAAGAGGGAGTGACGGGACTGCGATTGCTTCACTTGGAATCGTTGATATAACCGGAATTTTTGACCTTGCAACACTTATGGAGCACCAGTCTGCAATACTAAAGCAGGTTTGTGGAAAAGACCCCTGTCCCCTGCCGAGTGAACAAATAAGCGCAAAAAGGTAATATTATGTATACTGCTGCATTCAGAGTGCTTGAGATCCTGAGTTCTTCAAAGGAGCCGGTAACCGGAGATGATATTAGCCTGAAACTTTCTATCTCCCGCTCTGCAGTCTGGAAGCACATCCAGAAACTGACAGAGATCGGATATGAAATTTCGACGTCACATGAGGGTTATCTGCTCAAGCAGAGGACTGATATTCACCTGCCATATGAGGTCCATAAAAAGCTGAGGACCGGTTTTATTGGCAGACAGATGCGTTACTTTGAGAAGACTCCCTCAACAATCTCCACAGCTAAAGAAATTCTGCAAAACGAAAATGTTGAAAGAATTCATGGAATGGTTGTGATTGCTGAAGAGCAGACCGGTGGTATGGGCCGGCTTGGGAGGTCATGGTTATCGCCGTCAGGAGGGATATGGGTAACTATTGTCCTCAACCCGGCAATTCCGGTCGAAAGATTATTCATGGTAACAATGGCGGGTGCAATTGCTGTAGCACGCTCTATACGCCGTGAATATGATTTAGGAGCTCTGATAAAATGGCCAAATGACATCTTTATCGGAGACAAGAAAGTAGCCGGCCTTCTCCTGGAAATAGGAGCGGATGAAGGTGTTGTCAATTATTGCCTGCTTGGAATAGGAATTGATGTAAATATTCCCGTAAACAAACTCGAAGAGGTTCTTATTGACGGTGTTACATCAATAAGCTCGGAACTTGAGCATGACGTAGACAGGGCTGCTCTTCTTGCACGTGTTTTAAAGGAATTCGAAAGCCGGTACCTGCTCCTTGAAGAGGAAGAGTATGATGCTATTATACGCGAATGGAAGAGCCTTTCATGTACACTTGATCACAGAGTTAAAATTCTCACATTAAAAAACACCTTCGAAGGGGATGCATTTGATATTGACGAATCAGGGGCATTAATGATTAGAAAGGACAATGGAAGGGTAGAACATGTAATCTCCGGAGATTGCCTTAATACATAGGGTCCAGTGATGTTTGGAGACAGAGAAAGGGCAACCCTTGTTACAATGACCGCTACCTTCGTTGGTCTGCTTGCAATTGGGGGTTTTCTGGCAGTTCCATTCTTCCCTGTACCTATTACCCTTCAGACGCTCTTTGTCCTTCTCACCGGAGTTGTGATGGGACGATATGCAGTGATTCCACCTTTTCTCTACCTTGTGTTTGGAATAATGGGCCTTCCTGTTTTTCATAACGGGACTGCCGGGATAGGTATTGTACTAGGACCGACCGGGGGTTACCTGGTAGGTTTTATCCCGGCTGCTGCTATTGTTGGTATTATCTACGAGAAAGGGAAGTTATGGCTTCGGATACCCGGGATTGTTCTTGGAACAATTACTATCTATGGATTTGGTGTTTCATGGCTTATGTTGTCAGCAAATCTTGACCTTGTCAAATCGCTTCTTGTAGGTGTCATCCCTTTTATTCCAGGTGATATACTTAAGGGTATTGCAGCGTACCTGATAGCCGATAAAATTCACCCTGAAAACAAGAATAGCACAGTATAAACCTTAATGATTTATTGTAACTCGGTCTCTGAAGGAATCATTAAAATCCCTTCACTTTCTATCCCGGAAGGTTTTACTGCAGTTGTTGGGAATAATGGGTGCGGAAAGACAACTCTTCTCGAGCTTATTGCCGGAATAAGGGTCCCGGGCCAGGGTAGTATAGTTATTGACGGAGTTAGCCCCAGATCCCTTGATGTTGGCTGGATGGATGAAACACCTGATGATAATATTCTATTCTTCTCTGTCTTTGACGAAATTGCATCCCCACTTGTCTTTAAGAATGTTCCCTGTGAAGAGATCCGTTTAAAGGTTTTGTCCATAGCCGGAAAACTCTCATTGCAACATCTTCTCAACCGGGATACCAGTACCTTGTCAGGTGGTGAGAAGGTCCTTGTAGCAATTGCAGCTATTCTTGTTACAGGCCCGGATCTTGTGGTCCTTGATGAATTCGATTCATCCCTTGACAAAGAGACGGTCTTAAACGTAGTTGAAGTATTGGTTTACAAAAGACCAAAGTATCTCATTATCTGTACACATTCAAAGGAACTCGCAAAAAAAGCTGATTTTGTTATCCAGATTGAAGGGGGATTATTAAAAAGATATGGAACTCCTGAAGAGGTTTTAGAGATCTGATGAGTTATAATTATCTGCAAATCAAAATGAGGTGGTATCCCTGGAACTAAATTGCGAAAATGTCTTATATTCCAGGGAAAATTTCAGACTGGTGGCAGATTGTCGTTTCAATAACGGGTTATATATCATTACTGGAAAAATAGGAAGTGGAAAGAGCACTTTTGCAAAACTTTTATCTGGATACATTTCTCCTGATAATGGAGCAATAAAGAAGGATGGAATCTCATCCACTATGCTCTCCCTCCAGTTTCCTGAATTCCATTTTACTGAAAGTACTCCGGAAGAGGAGGTCAGTACCTGGGGTATTTCAGATCCTTATATCCTGGAAAAAGCCGGGCTTGTAGATAAATCCCGATGTTATCTCCACTCTTTGTCACGTGGAGAGCAGAAAAGACTTCAGATTTATCTTACGATTGCAGTCCGTTCGGATCTCCTTATACTTGATGAACCATTTTCCACTCTTGACAGACAGGAAATTGAAAAAATTTCTGCAATTCTTTCCGTTCGTGAGGGTATTACAATACTATTTTGTCACACCTGCCCTGATACATTAAAAAATGCCGCATTCTGGAATATTGATAAAGGAGTAATTAAAAAAGCTGGAATTATTCCGAAAGTTGAGGAAATAAACCATTCACAGAACGTTCAGGAAAAAACAAGTAACAAATCTCATCCCGGCATTTATGAAGGATTTTTTAAAATTGATGACCTCCGTCTCGGGATAGTGGCCTCACTCCTTCTTTCTGCGGCAGCATATCTCTCTTTATCAGGAGCAGCTGCAGCATTAATCTGGTGGTTTATAATGGGTGGGCCTAAGGCTATTTTTAAAAAAGGACGTGAAATATTTTCTTTGCTGCTTCTCCTAATCATCATTTCGTGCCTGATGGCTTTTACCTCTGCTGACTGGTTTTCGTATCTTGTGCGTACTTCAACCGTAATAATCATAGCAATTAGCCTTTTTTCGGAAGTAAAACCTAATGAATTCAGGCTGGCCATAGGTTCCATGATAAGGTGCAGGTTCGGTTTTGAACTAGGTATTGTCGCGGAATTGATGCATCAGTCACTTATCAGACTAAATTCTGACTGGGCTGACACAATGTTTGCTCTTTTCTTGAAAGGGAGAAAAAAAGGAGTAAAATTACTAATCCCGGCAGTGGTGACGATAATTGTCCGTGCCATGCGAAGGGCTCATACCCAGGCGGTCCTGCTTGCAATCAGGGGCTATAAGGGAGAGGGCACAGTCTGTCCTCAACCTCCCCCTCCCACAAGGGACATTATTGCAGTAAGTGCCGCAGTTATACCACTGATATTAGCAATTATTAAACCAGGAGCAGGATTCATTATTTAAAAACAGGTATTATCAAAATGGTAAACCATTTTCATTATTTACTTTTTTATATTCCGCGAGCAATGCTCTCCCGTATTCATCAGTTATTTTTGTAGGAACATAATTGAACTGTTTGACTCTTTTAAGAATCTCTTCAGTAAGGACAGAATCGTTTTCGGTCTTAAGAGTTTTAACTTCCTCAAAGATCCAGTCAAGATTTTCAATTCCTGTATCTTTCCCATTGATGAGGACACGTTTTGTTTTTATCTTATCAGGCGGAATACCACCACAGATAGAACAATAGTAGCCTTCCTCGTCATTTCCTCCCATTAAATCACTCCTTAATCATTATTAGTGACATTTTAAATTTGGTTATTGCAGAGAGAGCATGCGGGATATTTGCTGGAAAAATTATTGAATCGCCCTCATTCATCTGGAAGGTCCCGCCTGCGATCCAGACCTCACATTCTCCATCAAGAATCGTGACTAAAGCATCAAACGGTGCCGTGTGTTCAGACAGCCCTTCACTCTCATCAAAACAGAAGATCGTGACGCTACCATTCTTCCGGCTTATTATCATCCTGCTTGCTACTGTTCCACCCTGATATTGGACAAGCTCTTTTAACCTGATAATTTTCCCTTTTAATTCGTCTCGCATCTTATCAGATTTTTCCATCTTATCTAGACTAAATTCCGCCATTAGGTTTTATATCCCTTAAATATTAATGAAATCAACCTGAGTTCCGCTTTTTTTCGCACCACTGCTAGTAAGTGCATAAGTGAAAAGTTTTGTAAGTTCTGTAAGCCGTTCGTTAATCCTACCTGGGAATACTGAATTAAGATACTCAATGGTATCATATTGTGTATGTCTTGATACTCCGTCTTCACCAAGAGAAGTGTCAAACTGTGTTAAACCATCCATATCTCCGAGGTTCCAGTCTGTTGCTTCAAGAAATGCAAATGGAATGCCTGCTTCCTGGAATGGAGTATAATCGGCACAGTCACAGGGTGTTCCATCCGGGTCATCAAGATCTTTAGCTGTCTTTGTCTCTATTGTTATCCCTTCTTCTTTTGCAGTATTCACTATCAGGTCCCTGACGTAGATTCCCTTATCCCCATATAGATACAGATTGTCCCCGGCCACGAGGCTGTCAAGATTGATCATGCCAATTGTCTTTTTTATAGCTGATGCGTTCATCGAATCGACAAACGAATGTGAACCATTCAGATCTTCCTCCTCAGAGCCAAAGGCTATAAAACGGATAGTGTATGGTGTCTCTTTATCTTTCAGTTGTTGTGCAATTTCGAGAAGTATTCCAACGGATGCAGCATTATCGTCTGCCCCCTTTCCCGGACCTGTTGAGTCATAATGTGCACCTATAATTATTTCATCCGATGATTTCCCGGGCTTCACGGCAATTATATTCTGGGAATTCAGATTCTCATCGTCTTCTGTCGTTAAACCAAACGGCTGAACGCGAACGGTATATCCTGCTTTTTCAAACTCGGACTTAATGTATTCGGTTGCCTTCCTTTCTCCGTCTGAACCGACAATGCGTGAGCCAATTATATCAGCGAGTGCATCAAGGTGTTCGTTAGCAATTACCCCAAATGTGGGTTCAACAATTGTAGGAGAATTCTTCTTTTTAATTGTCTGGGAAGCTTTTACTGTTGGTGTTTTTGATGATCCTGAGTTTCGTGTCCTCGTTACATTAACTGTGACATGAAAGGGAGGAGTAACCACAGGTGAAGTTATTACGGATGTTTTAGACAGTGTATGAACAATTGTGACACTTTTTGTCAGGGCATTGTTTAACGATTTAAACTGGAGATCCTGTGTGGCTGAAACCGTACATATAGTTCCTGATAATATTACAGTGAATAACAGAAAAGTACAAATCAGTGCTATTTTATTTTGGATATTCATATGGATAATTATTGCCTGTTCCCTGCATTAATACGATTGGGTTGTAAACGCAAAAAAAAATTTAAGTCAACCAGTTCCTGAAAACCTATTTAAATCGTTGCATACGCTTCTTTTGGTATTTGGATTACAAACCTCGCGCCAAGACCCGGTTTACCGTTTTCGTGAATATTCATTCCTGTTATAGCAAGCACTTCACGCGAGAGGAAAAGACCATAACCCGTATTTTTTCCAAAACCCTTTTCAAATATTCGTAATTTCAGATCTGCTGGAATTCCGACACCATCATCACTCCAGATGATTTCAAGAGTATTTTTTTCTTCCCTGCATGACACAGTTATATTTGTTATATGCCCTCCATATCTTACACTATTATCATATAGGTTCATAAAAACCTGTAGAAAAAGTGGGTCTGCAAAAATACGGACTGAACCACACTCATAATTAACATTAACCTTTGAGTGCGGGTTAGATGATTGGACAAGTTCAATAATCTGATCTAATCTATGCCAGACCGGTGCTTGAACGCCAAGATCCTGATACATCTTGGTAAACGATATCTGGTTCCTTGCCCTTTTAACAAGAAATATCTCTTTATTCAGATAATCAAGCATTTTTGGTTCGTTTGTTTCATCTTTATGAAGTTCCAGATATCCTTCAAGGGAGGTGAGGGTGTTAAGGAGATCATGGCGGGTTATGCTGGATAGGAGGTTAAGTTTTCGGTTTGTCTCTTTAAGTGCGATTTCAGCTTTCTTCTTTTCAGTTATATCGCGTCCAACTGACTGAAACTCGATAATTTCTCCATTTTCATTAAAGATAGCCCTGTCACTCCATTCCTGCCATCTGACCTCACCATTATCCATTAAAATACGGTGATTAATTGAATGAACTGGTGAATTAACGGTAAATAATGAGAAGTGCTTTTTCATACTTCCCTTTTCTTCATCAGGGATATCAGGTATAAATTTTTTGCCTATGATTTCGTCTTTACTTTTATTGAAATACCGGCAATAAGCGTCATTAACAAAGGCATGAATCCCGTGTGGACTAAATCTGCAAATGAACTCGGTCTGGTCTTCGACTACTGCACGGTACCTCGATTCACTTTCAATTAAAGCTGACCTGCTTTTAATCAGCTCTTTTGTCTGAATTTCAAGTTCTTTTTTTTGCTCTTCCAATTTCAGGTTCTGGTAGAGAAGTGTTGATTCGGTAGACCGGAGCTCTTCAATTACTGCCGCCATCTGTTCATTTGTGGTGAGTAACTGACTTTCTGCCTTTTTCTGTTCAGTTACATCCTTAAAACTCCAGACTCTACCGACAATTGAATATCCGATTATCTGAGGCTGAGAAAAACGTTCAAAGACTCTCCCATCCTTAAACCTGATTAGATCAAAACTTGTCATCGATGGATTATCATAAAGAAAATTTACTTTGTCAATAAATGAATGCGGTTCCTCAAGCTGGTCCATTACAATCTGAAGGAGCTCGTTATCACTTTTCCCTTCCAGGTTTTCATCCGTAATATGCCACATATCAAGAAATTTTTTATTATTATTCTCTATTTTTCCGTAAAGATCTACAGCCAGGATCCCGTCGTGCGATGATTCAAGTGTGGCACTTAATAACGAGATAATTCTTTTATTTTCAGATTCAATTCTTTTACGCTCAATTGCCTGACGAATTTTGCATGATAGTTCAAGAAACTGTGCTCTGGGTTGTCCTCCTTTCTGAATGTAAAAGTCAGCACCATTATTCAGGGCTTCAATTGCTACTTCTTCTCTTCCATGGCCTGTGAATATGATAAAAGGAATAGTGTTTCCAGAATTACGGACATATTTCAAAAATTCTATCCCGTTCATACCCGGCATTTCATAATCCGATAGAATAGCTTCATAATTATTAGACTTGAGTTTTTCTATCCCCTCTTTTGCTGATTTTGACGTATCAATCTGAAATTCATTATTTTGCTCCAGGTAAGCCTTCGCTACATCCAGTAAAAATGTTTCATCGTCAACGTAAAGGATTGAAATCATTTCATCACAGTGAGATTAATCCCAGATCTTTAAGAGCCTTAAAAATTTATTGAAGGGTATGAGGATATAGTTATCGGAATATACAGGCAAGTACCAATCTATTATTTTTCATCTCTTTTTCTATCATTGTCTGATATTCATGAATTAATATTTGTTTAGTTTCACAACATATTAATATGTGAAACATAAAGAATCATATTGCTACCGTGTCTGTCAATTATACTTTTGTATTCTGGAACTTTCCGGATAATATCACATTTTAAGAGGTCAGGTTTAAATGACAATAAAAAATTCATCCAGTACATTAATTGAAGAGGATTCTCATTATCTACGTTCTATTATTGAGCAAATGCCAGTTTCTATGCACATAATTGCAAATGGCAAAATTATTGATTGTAATTCTGCAAGCCTTCAACTATTTCGCTGTAGAACCCGTGAGGAATTTATTGGGCAGGAACCAGGACTTTTCTCACCGCCATTGCAAATGGATGGTCGTTCATCATTGGAATCTTCAATTGAATATATGAAAAAAGCCCTGAAGAATGGTGTGCAAGTCTTTGAATGGGTTCACAAACGAAAAAACGGGGATGAATTTCCAGCCCTGGTAACACTCACTGCTGCAAAACATGGAAATCTTGAATATCTTGTAACAACCGTTGAAGACCTTACAGAGAAAAAAGCCAAAGAAGCAAATAATGCTCTAAAATTTAAAAATCTGGAGCGTGGAATTTATGAAAATCCAATTCCAATGGTTCTTCTGAATAAAGACCTCACAATGAATGATTTTAATCCTGCATTCACTCAATTGACAGGATTGGAAATTAAGTTGAATAAGGAATTTTCAATTAAAGATGTTAATATCGAGAAAGTTGAGGGTTCATATATAGAAGACTGCATCAGGTCAAAGCAGCGGGCTGTTGCAAAAGTTATAGCAAATCTTTCTACTGGGAGAAAAAAACTGGAACAATACTCAATACCATACCTTGATAGTGAAGGTAATGTAGAGAATATTCTGGTTTTATATATTGACCTTACATCTGTTGAAGCGGAAAAAGACCGATCACTTCAGATGATCCTTAATAATCCAGTCCCCTTTCTTGTCTATAATAAAGATTTACGGATTACAGAAGTTAACCAGGCATTTGCAGACCTTTCAGGTTACACTCTCCAGCAGTTAAAATCTATGAGCCTGAAAGACCTGAAAGTAATCAGCCTCAAAGGAAGTTCAGCCAAAGATGCCTTTTTTACTAAAAAACGTGGTAATGCAGAAGTTATCGCAGAATTTCCATCAGGGACAAAAACCTTGATGACCTCATACATTCCTCTCCTTGATGAAAATGACGAGGTTCTTGACTCTCTTGAGTGTGTAATTGACGTTACAGATGAGCGAAATAAAACTAACGAAATGAAGACAATAATCGAAGAGAATCCCATCCCTCTCCTTTTTATTGATAAAGATATGAAACTTACCGGAACAAACAATGCATTTCTCGAATTATGTGGGCACAGCCGAAGCGAAATTCTTTCAATGCATTTTACTGATTTTAAAGTCATCGAAAGAAATGGAGACTTGGCACACGACGCATTTGCAAAAAAGAACAAAGGCAGTGGGAATCTCAAGGTTATTTTCCCTTCAGGTGAAAAGTTCCTTGAATTTTCATTTATTCCTCTTTTCGACAACAATGGAGAGGTTACTGAAGTGCTGGAGTGCCTTATTGATCTAACCGAAAAACATGTTCTTGAGAAACAGATGGAAGCAAGTATTAATGATCTTACAATAAGCCTCAGAGCCCTTGCTAATGGCGACCTCACTGTGCATGCAACAATATTGCCAAATGATCCTCTCACTTCTCTTAAAGAGGATCATAACAAGACACTCAAACAACTAAGCACCGTTATGTCTACAATTGCCGACCAGTCCTTAAAGCTTGGCCGGATGATTGATAACATAGGCAAAGGTTCGGCGGATATTGCAAAAGCATCACATGATATAGCAATAACATCACAACAGACTACAGATAGCATAAGAAAGAGGCTTACTCAGCTTGAGGATGTGACACAACAGGTTGAAAGTCTCTCTGCTTCGATTGAAGAGATAACAAGTACTGCCGAAGAACTTCAGGAACTCTCCAGAATGATGGCTGATGGAGGGATTACAGCTGTCGGCCTCGGTAATGAGGCAAATGACAGAATGAAAGTTGTTGAGCAGATATCAGGAAAAGCGGTTTCTGAAATTAATCATCTCAATAATGAGATGAAAGAGATAGGAAAGATAGTGAAGCTGATTACAGATATCGCTAACCAGACAAACCTGCTTGCACTAAATGCTGCTATTGAGGCAGCACGAGCAGGCGAACATGGCAGAGGTTTTGCTGTCGTAGCCGGGGAAGTTAAAAATCTGGCCGGTGAATCAAAAAATGCTACAAAGAATATCGAAGGAGTTATAGAGGCTATTGTTGTATCCAGCAGCACTACCGCCCAGTCAATCGAGCAGGCATACCATGAGATAATGGAAGGGATTTCCAGTGTTACAAAGACAATCGAGGCCCTTAGGAAGATGGTAAATGATCTCAATTCAGCAGTGACAAGCATTAATGACATAACAAAAGCAACAGAGGATCAGGCCCGTGCCACGACTCGCGTAACAAAAGAAATCGATAATGTCAGATTAGAGTTTAAGTCTGACGAACGGCGAATGGCAGATTTAGCAGCTCTTGCTGAGGAGGGAAATGCCTCAACAGAAGAAATCGCGGGAGCTACTCATGAAATGAAGGAAATGGCCGGACACCTGGCAGAAATGGTAAAAAGTTTCAGGCTTCAGTCATAATTAATTTTGTAAAAAAATAATTTATGTCTCAATTCAGGGGTGACCATTATTATAATGCCCTTGTATTTCTGCGTCCGTTAGTACATATTCGTACGTATGAAGGCTGCTACCCATAACACCATTGAATTTTCGGACATTTGATTCACCATTGAATGTTATCCCTCCTGGACTTCCAACCTGGTACTTGTTAGGTGATGACCGAAGGCCGCTTGCATCACTGGTCGCCCCGTTTTCCATGATTCCGTTAACATATATTTTATGCCTGTTACCCGGATCTGTCTGGTTGTATACCCCTGCTATGTAATACCAGATATCCTTCTTTGGACTTGTCGTTGAATAGATCCAGGTCCCGCTACCTCCTCCATTAACCGATGTTGCGATGGCAAACTCAAAAAGGGAGTTTGTCATGTCATGTTGAAGATGATAACGACGGTTACTGTCACTGTCACCATCAACTACTATTGTAGCCCACATCTCATTATTATTGGAAGCTGTGGGGTTCTGGTTCCACTTTACCCAGGTTTCGACCGTAAACCCGGGATAGTGAATGGGAGCTGGAGTCATTGTTGTAGTAACAGTTGGATTTGGATTCAACTGGCCGTTAATTGTCACGCTTTGTGTTACAAGCAGGATGTGAGTATTTGCGTCAATGATATTTACCGTATATTTCCCACCCATAAGAGATTCAGATTTTTGAAGTGGTGTTGAAGAGATACCATAATATGATGGGGTTCCAGCCTTTTTTGAAATATAAATGAATTGTCCTGGGGAAAAAGATTTGAGATCAGTTGAAGGAATAGCATTTGCGAAAGATCCATCCGGGAGGAGTAGGGTTATATTCGCGAGAGTTCCTTTGCCACCCGCCTGGAGTGAGAGAACATCGCCATTATGATGGAATAGTTCAATTGACTGGTTATTTGGGTCTCCGCCAATATCATATGCTGATATATTAACTTTAAGATATGGGGTGCGGGAGAGAAGACCACCTGCCCAGCCAAACCACATGGCTGAAACAATCGTTGCAATGGCTATGAGAAGGATAATTATTAGTAAAACACCAATGATTTCACTGATACTATTATCAGCAGCTATATGGCAGGAATGTGTTTCATCCATTATAAAGGGTAATTTGTAATCAAATTACTATTATTCTTTTGGGTATATTGTTCATGCCAGATTTTTTACAATGAATTTACATATCATCTGGTTCTCAATAATAATCTTCATCGTATCAAAAGGAGAAAATTAATTAATATCTATGCAGCAGGTCCCGGTACTCCTTGTCCATGGGTGGAAGAGCCATCCAGGTATATGGAAACCACTTATCGTGAAGCTTGAAGAGAAAAATATTCCATACTGGAATTTTGATTATTCCCACCTTCATAATGCCCCTGTAAGAACAGTTGTGACTCATCTTCAGGACTATCTGAAAAACGTGAGGGAAAGAACAGGATATACTGGTGCAATTGATTGTGTCAGTCATTCAATGGGGGCTTATGTTAGCAGATATTTCCTAGAGGTAGTTGACTGTGTTGAAAAAAAGGAGAATTTTCGACAGCTTATTGGAATAGCACCCCCTAACCGTGGTTCATGTATGGCGGAAATTTTCTATGATAAGAAACATGGACCTGAAATAATTAAGGAGTTGGAAGGAATTTTTGTTCCAAGGTCTTACAATCCAGAGAAGGATCAGGCGACAATGAGTTTAAGGTTTACAAGTCAGTCAACGCAAGAATTAAAAACCGCAGGGTTACGCAGAGGTGTCACGTACCGGAGTATTGTCTCTTTTAACAGGACCGAGACCCCGGAATTTTTTCCATATTTTGATGGGAAGACCTGGGTCCGGTGCCTGGACGGTCGATGGGTACAGACATGTTTTGGAGACGGAGTCATACCTCATCATGACTCATATCTTCCTGGTACTGGTTTTGATATTGTCCCTGACAAACCCAAATGGAACGGAATTGAACCTGTGCAGTATTGCCATATCAGGCTTCCTAAAAATCCTGAAGTCATAGACCTGGTTGTCTCATATTTAAGTATGCCTGATATTCCCTGTAAATTGAAGTGGCCTGTTGTTGATCCTTGAAAACCTACCGTAATGCTTATTCCATATAGTATCATTAGATATAGAAAAGAAGGTAAATAGTGCTTACAAATCCAATATCCCTTCAAATAGAAGTTTATATTGACCATGCCATCTGTAAAGTATGCGGGACATGCATAGACCTCTGTTCCATGGGTGTTTTTGTCTGGGATAATGGCAGGGTTTACCCGCATAAAAGTGATATATGCATCGGCTGTTTCAAATGCAGTGATTTCTGCCCTTTTAATGCAATATTTCCAAGGTGGGTTTTAAGGGCCTGATATACTGAATCATATTTTTTTAGAGAATTTCTCATCCGTTTTCCATTATTGCTTGACCATACTTAAATAATAATAGGCAAATATTTAAGTAAAATTTTTTTCACATTGAGATAATTATTTATCCTGGTCCTTTCTATTCACATGTCGTGAAAGTCCTATGGCAAGAACTAACTCACTTCTTTTAATGGCGATTGTTTTTATTGGTATTGTAATTTTGATCTCTCTAACTTCAATTCAAGTATCTGGTAAAGGTCCCAGGATTGAAGCGGATGTTGCACAGATAAACTATCAGCTTGATTCAATTGTCTCAACAACACAAGGAGTTAATATTGCAAAAACAGTACCGGCAAAGACTGTTACAAAGGAAGTAACATTAACCCGTCCTACTGACCCATGTGCCCCGGCATGGACAATAATTGGAGAAGAGATTGGAAATTCCCGGACAATTCTTGTTGACCTGTCGCATGGTGAACGCATAAGAATTGATAATGCCACATCCTCTTATCTCAACTTTACAAAGAACCCAAGGGTTTTTGACTGGCAGGCATGGGCAGAAGATATGAGGGCACATGGTTACACCGTAAAACTCATTCGTACAAGGCCCATAACAGAGACAACTCTTCTGAACTCAGATCTCCTTATTATTGCAGAGCCTGATTCAGATGCAAGCGGTCCCCTGTACTTCACTAAGGATGAAGCAGCAGTTATCGGAAATTACGTGAGGCGTGGTAACGGGCTTCTTCTTATGGGGCAGCAGTTTATGGGAGGGGAAACAGTTCAGCAGTACATTTCAGACTATAAAGGGACCTATGTATATGATATAATCCTGAATACACTGTTATCTGATCTTAACCTTCCGATGAGGTTCACAAACGGCAAAACCGGATCTGATCCACATGACCTGATGGTATCAACTGATGCCGCAACAATGGTCCAGGGTTCAATTGCTGATATATGGATAGGTACCGGAACCATTTTCACATCTCCCTCAATACATTTTGCAGCCTTCCATGCAAACTCTATCATACCTAATGGTGCATCAGAAATTGCAAAAGGAGACAAAAATGTCTATACCACTCCAAAAAATCTAAAATTTAGTCCGGTCTTAAAACCTAAAGGAAGCATGCCAGTCCTTATTGCCGCATCCTCTCTTGAATGCGGATATGTCATTATATATGGTGACCCTTCTTCCTGGCAGACCCGAAATTATAAAGGTGAAATATTTAGAAATTCACTTTACCAGGAGCAGGTTGTTGCACATGAAATAATTAAAGCCCTGACAGATCTCCGTCAAATCTGCGGATATACAGTCCCGGCTGGATGTCTTGCCGTAAATAACACGACTCAGGTTAATGTAACTCCTTCAGTAACCACGCCACGTGTAACAAGGGTGACCCCTATAACAACCCGGCCTGGATGCGAAGATTGTCTTAGCCAGTGCAGGAGGATAATCAATCCCGCTGAAAGGCCTATTTGTTTTGCATCGTGTTCCCGAACCTACGGGGAAGAATGCACTTTTCAGACACAGCAAACTTGTCCCCCATGCATCACCCCATGTTCAAATCCGTCAACCGCAGCAGAATGCACAGCCTGTTTTGAACAGTATTGTAGTGAACCAGAAACACCGACCTGTACTACATGTGCAACAGACTGCAATTTTGACATGGATTGTATGCAACAAACATGTCCTAACTGCATTGGGACAATGACATGTAATACCTGTATAGGATATTGCCACAACGACCCTGAATGCATGCGAAGTATCTGTGCTGAATGTATTCAGGAAACAACTGATAATTGCGAGGATTGTCCTACAATATGTGCAGATGCCAGTGATATCTATGCATGTGAAAAGAACTGTGATAACGAGAACAGACTTAATGACTGTCCACAGGATAGCTGTGGTGACTGCTGGAATACCTGTTCCGGACTCGCTGACCCTTCCTTGCGTCAGGAGTGCAGAAGTATGTGTGAACTCGCAAATTCCTGCACGGATGAAACTTGTAACACCTGTCAATCTCGTTGTAATGACATTGTAAACCTTGACGAAAGAGCAGCTTGTAATGAGCTCTGCATCGAAGAAGTATGTCAGGAGAGGTTGATAAGTGCAGTATTAACTCCTGTACCGACAGGTGGAGTATCAGGAACTGCCACAGGGACTCGGTCCATTACAACCTATATTCCCGGAGTTCAGAACGGAGGGACTACTACACCGGTAGTTACTCTTCCGGTCATAACACTCCATACATTACCTGTATATGCCCCGGTATATACAAGTTCTTCCAAACCAACAGGTTCTTCTGGTGGATTAATAACCACTTTCTCATTTAAACCATTCTCGCCACAGATTAAACCAACAAAATAAAAAAGAATAAAATTTTTAGCTTATGAAAGTTTCAAATAATATAAGTTGATAATAACAGGAAAAAGGTGAAAGTTATGAAATCTATCAATTCTATGGGAATTATTGTTTGTATCGCTCTTTTACTGGTTCTGATATCTACATTTGCAGGTAACGCTGCATCAACACCCACTCCAACCCAGAGGTTCTCGGTCCTGACTGCAACTGTCCCCCCGGATACCCGGATAGCAATACAGACAGCAGTTGTCCAGACAACAGTGCAGGAAGTTACGAGAACCCGGACGGTCAACCCATGCACTCCCAGGTGGCAGGTAGTTGGAACTGATATAGAACACCAGAAGAGGATCTTAATCGACCTGACACATGAAGAAAGGATTAAGGTTGATGGTGTTACCTCATCTGTTGACCAAAAGAAAAACCCAAGGATCTTTGACTGGCAGGCCTGGGCAGATGATATACGAAGCCAGGGTTATACTATTAACCTCTTAACAGCAGGACCGATATCTGATACTTCACTTCTCAATTATGACCTGCTCATAATAGCAGAACCCGATAGTTTGGCCGGAGGGCCTGCATATTTCTCAAATGATGAGGTTCAGGCAATAGACAGGTTTGTTCATAGAGGAAACGGTCTCCTTCTGATGGGGCAACAATTCATGGGGGGACAGTCAAAAGAACAGTATATTGCGGATTACAAGGGCGGATATGTTTATGACCTTGTTGAAAACAAACTCATTTCTGACCTTGAACTGCCGATGCGTTTTGTCTCCGGAAAGACTAAGGGTGATTACCATGACCTGATGGTGACTGACAATCCATCTACGATGGTCGAGGGGGCAATGGCAGATATCTGGATCGGACCCGACTTATTAAGCCCGTCTGCAGGAACAAAATTTGCAGCATTCCATGCAAATTCAATTAATCCAAATGGTGCAGAAGAGATAGCGAGAGGTGACGACACGGTTTATACGACTCCAAAGAACACAAAGTTCAGTCCGGTTCTTAAGCCAAAGGGAAGCCATCCTGTTCTTATCGCATCAGTTCACCCGGATTGTGGAATTGTGGTAGTACATGGTGACCCGTCAGCCTGGCAGACTAAAAATTATAAAGGGGATATCTACCTTAATCCGCTTTATAACGAACAACCGGTTGCAAAAGCATTGATTGAAGCACTGACTAGTACAGGAAATGCCTGTGCGAACCAGGTCGCTTCTGACTGCGAACCCACAGACTCTGTAACAACGACAATAACACCACGTAATTGTGATGACTGCATAAGCCGGTGTAATAACCAGGTTTCAACCGACCAGGGTTATGAATGCAGGAAAGAATGCTCGGTACAATTCGAAACCTCATGTGGTCAGAGTTCAAGTTGTACCCCCTGCCAGAAGGTCTGTTCGGTATCAGGTACGACTGGAGAATGTAGTGATTGTGTGGCACAATATTGTGGAAACACTAATACCAATGATTATTGCACTAATTGTGCCAACACCTGCAATAACGATCCTACATGCATAAGGCAGAGTTGTCCAAATTGTGTTGGGATAGAATCCGGTTGCCAGAACTGCTCTATCGTCTGTAACGGTGTATCTAATCCACAGTCCTGTATAAGTCAATGCAAATATCAGAACCGTATAAACAATTGTGTTCAGATAAATTGCTCACAATGCTGGAATGGCTGCGAAGCAATTGATGACATTTCCACGAGACAGACCTGCTTCCAGTTCTGTGAAGAGGCCCTTGCGTGTAGTGAGGATGATTGTACCCAGTGTAAAGACCGGTGTAACAACCTGTTAAACATTGATGAACGGGCGGCCTGTAATAGTATGTGTGAAAAGGAGAGGTTTTGTCCCGGGGCGAGTGTAACTCCGACAAATTCCAGGATGATTATTAGAACCAACTCACCCAGAGCGTCTAACACTCCGACAAGTTCCGGGATAAGTATTAGGACTAACACACCAACGCCTACAACTACATATTCTACCTTTACTCTAGGAGTTATTGGAGAAACTCCAACCCCGACAAGTGGAACCATATACAACACATACATACCCGGAATCTACTACCCTACAACAAGTTCCAGTGGTCAGGGTTCTTTACCAACTTTGCCAGGTTATGGGAATAATAATTTGTGGGGTGGATTAGGCGGTAGCACTCCGACAAAGGATACTGGTGGTTCATCAGGCGGTGGGTTAATCATTACGCCCTATCCGCCAAAAGAGACCCCCGCTCCTACAAAGAAGTAATTTCTATACCTTCTTTTTTAAGATACAATACTTTTTTATAGTACCTCTTAATATTCACATATAGTGAAATGGAATGAAAAAGATTTATGCGATAATGGGGGCGATTATTATCCTTATTACGACAATATGGGTAATATCGGCTACAGTAGTTACAGCACCTGACACCGTATCCACACAGGGAATAAGCTCGATTGCTGATTCGGCTCCGACAGTTCCTTCTGTTCCGACTGGAGTAGGGATAGTACCAAGTCGTGGAATCGGCACGCAGACAACAAGGAACCCTTGTGGTCCTGTATGGAAAATTGTTGCCAACCGGACGGTAAGTGGAAAGAAAATTCTTGTTGACCTGTCACATGCTGAGAGGATATCAATTGACAAAGTCACCTCATCTTACCTGGATTTGAAAAAGAATCCCAGAATATTTGACTGGCAGGCATGGGCAGATGATATGCGGGGCCAGGGATACACGGTTGACCTGTTTACAGTAGGACCAATAACAGAGAGTTCACTTCTTAATTATGACCTCCTTATAATAGCACAGCCTGATACAACGTCAAAAGGTCCTGCATACTTCACAAGCGATGAAATGGCAGTCATCGGAAACTTTGTTCACCGCGGCAACGGACTCCTCCTGATGGGTCAACAGTTCATGGGAGGGCAGACTGAAAAAGAATACATTGCTGACTATACAGGGTCATATTCCTATGATCTGGTTCAGAATAAGCTTCTGAAGGGTCTTGGACTTCCTATGCAGTTCTATTCAGGAAAGAAAGGCAGTGATCCGTTTGACCTGATGGTAAGTGATGATAATACGACCCAGATTTACCGCTCAAATGCAGATATATGGATAACTTCATCTAATGTTCCACTGGGTCCTGCGGTAGAACTCGCAGTATTTCAATTTGGGGCATTTCATGCAAATTCAATTATCCCCAACGGTGCGTCAGAGATAGCAAAGGGTGACGAATCGGTCTATACGACACCAAAAAACTTGAAATATAGCCCGGTATTACAGCCGAAGGGAAGTCTCCCGGTACTTATGTCATCTGCAAACCTGGACTGTGGTCTTGTTGTAGCATATGGTGACCCTTCAGCCTGGCAGACAAGGTACTTATGGGGAGACGTATACACGAATTTCAGTGAACAACTCGTAGCAAAGTCTCTCATTAAAGCTCTTACAGGATCAAAAAACCTCTGTGAACCAGTGAATAACTCTGTTGCAGGATGTCCCGGATATACAGGAACCCCTACAAAAGGGACTTGTGATGAATGTCTGGGCCAGTGTAGTTCAAAATACACAACAATGGATCAGAGATATGCCTGGTCTCAGTGTCGTAACGATTGCAATCGATTATATCCAAATTGTGGGTCAACCGGAACACCAATACCAACACCTTCGAGAACTCCGTCAACCTGTGATGAATGTCTGGTCCAGTGTAGTGCTACGTATACAACAATGGACCAGCGTTATGCCTGGTCGCAGTGCCGTGATAATTGCAATAGCTGGTATACGGATTGCAATTCGGTAGTGACACAGACCAAGGTTAATACAGGTTCAGATAGAACCCCGGTAATTACATCTGCTGTAACTCCGATAGTTACATCTGTTGTAACTTCCCCTTCCCAGACAAGAGGAATTTATATCCCGACGACCTCATACAATTTCTTCACATTTAATATTCCAATAGAGACGCGAGCAGTTCAGACCGTGAGTACTGTATTTATTCGCCCTCCAATAATCAGATAAAAAAAAGGATATGTGAAAATTATGGGTTAGAGCAAGACGTTCAGCCCAATACCATTTTTTGAAGAATGACCTGGAAATGGGTTAATTAGAAGTGATAAAAATTTTTTTAAGGCCTTCTTTTTTCCTATTATTCGCGTTTTCCATCTTTCAGCTGACAATTCCAATTGCACGAGCTGCAAGAACAAGAAGAATAACTAGTGAAATTGCTACCTGAATTATCATAATAGCTTTTGCGGGTCTTGTCAGGATAAGGGTATCAGTGGGCCCGAAAGTTGAGGACGTATTAAACGAGAGGTAGAAATAATCCACAAAACCGGGTTTCCAGGAATCATGTCCGTGATAGGAAGTGGAATCCTGTGGAAAAACCAGGACTTGTTTGTAGGAATGCCCTTCTTCTTTTCTTTTTCTTTCTCTGTGGTCTAACCACCAGTACCAGACAAGAAAGACGAGAATTGTCGAGATGAATGTGTAGAAGGCGTCAAGCATCATCCAGGGAGCCCTGGAACTTGGAATCAGTATTATACAACCGACAACTGCAATAACATTGATAATAAGTCCAAGCGTTGCGAGACTACAGGTTAACAGGAATAAAGGTTCAGGATACTTCTGCCTGAGAACGAGGAGTGAAATAAGTGAGATGATTACAAAGAAAGTATAAAGTACTTCGACAAAGAACTCAAAATTTATCATGGGTATTATGAATTGGTCACTTCCTATTCCCACGAGCTCATGGAGCCCTGATGTTAATTTGTCAAGGAATAAGAATATCAATAAAGCAATGAGATAAGAAAGGTCATTTAAAGATCTCTTATGCAACCTAAATTTATATCCCTCTTTGAAAGACCATGTCATTATCAGTTTCTCCTGTTACAAGGTTTAATTGCATTTTTCATATATTCTTCTTCGATTATACCGGTTGCATCCGTTTGAATGGGATATGTCTTATTTGGTTTTTTTAATATTAAATTAACATCAGAGCCTGGAATTTTTTAGAAAAGGGGCGAGTTTTGAGATAAAGATACTAAAAGACATGTGGAGGCAAAATATTGGAAAGGATTAGTAAAAAATTAACATTGTTGAGGTCTGATTGATATGGCCGATATACTCTTCACCATAGGTTGAGAACCCAATCATTGGAATGTCACTAAATATTTTTCCGTAATCTTCCGTCTTTCCCTGCTGTTCCAAATCTAGAGTACGGAGTATGCAATGGAAATTAATGAGTCCAAGTATTTTACCAACCTCTTTTTGCTTATCAGTAATCGCTTTTTTTGTATCTTCAATGATATTCGTGGATTCCAGAATATCAAGTTCCATACCTTCACGAATCTGGCAATAGAAATACATTGCATCCCCCTCAGTGCGTTGGGGGCTTCGTACATAGGGTTCATTGTCTGATATAAGGCCTACAGGGTATTTCATAAATGATGAATTGGCAGTTTCTTTCTGGATTCCTAAAGATTCAGAATATGCTACAAGGGCAGGTTTGTTATTAAATTCAAGCACTTTCCGTGTAGATTCATCAACTTTTGTAGCGGTAAGTTTCTTTTTAAGGCTGCAAAACGACTGTGTCTTTATGAAGTCGAATTTAACCGCTGGCTTCAATACCGCGAGTAATGCTGAATTTTCATAAACCCGGCCGTCTGCATAAACCCATGTTTTCTTAAAAGCAAGGTCATCTCCTGCTGAACCGCCAATGACCGTAATGTTAGTAAGGTCTGAAAGACGTTCCATCACTCGTTCTTCTGCACACGAGAGCCCGTCAATTAGAATAATACCTACATATTTTTCAGGGTCAAGTTCAAGGGGTTTCTTGCCATATTTCCCTGCCAGCTGTGTAAGTATAGTTTCGGTAGATCCCGGTTCATTCAGATTTATGATATCAACTGCTATATCACCGATGGTATCTGATTCACAGACCATTGCGACAACCGACTGCTTAAGCATCTTTCCTGATATTAACTCACCTGATGTAGAGCAACCGATGACTGTGGCTTTCTGAAATGCATTTTTCATGGATTTACTGATAGATTCAGGATTAAATCTGGATGAGGCAAAGAAAAGTACTGCGCTCGGGTCTAATCCGGAACAATTTAAGAGAATCTCTTTTGCCGCGGCTTCAGGATCCGGGTTTATTGAATATGTAACTTTAAGAACCATAACTACACCTTCAGGGTTATACCCATATCACTTGCAACCTTTAATAATTTTTCAATAATTACCGGGTCGTCTTCAGATTTCTCTGAAAAATTTGAGGGGTCGATTCCCTTTAAAATAAGTTTTGTCCGTGTTGACGATTCCAGGCTAGGATTTCCCTTCGCCCTTTCATTAATAATTGTTGAAATCATTGAATGAATCTTCCCTGACATATAAAGAGGAAATATAATCATAAGGGGTATTTATCGATATCGAATTAGTGCTAGTTCTATTCACCTGGAATCAACCATGGAAAAAATGGAGTTATAGGTATATCAAATAATTCGGTTATTTTGTTTTTCCAAAAGCCAGTAGTACATCGTTATTGGAATCGAATATGTGATCATATCCAATCATTTCAATATACTTGTCCCGTTCTAACTGCTGTTTTACATGGTCATCTATTTCACTGAGAACTAGTACCACACCAATCTTTTTCAGTTCGGTATAAAGTTGTTTCAAGGACTCTGAACCTGAATAATCGATATCATTAATTGATGACCCGCAGATGCAGAGCCATTTTAACGAAGGAATAAATTCTTTCATTATTTTAACTATTTCATTTGAAAAGCGGCCTTCATTGGCATAGTACAGGTTGGTACTGAAACGGTAAATTGCAAGGCCAGGTAATGCCTGCGTTCCTGATTCAAGGGGAGCTGATCTCCACTCTCCGTCAGATGTTTTAAACATTAGATAGTTCGATGGCCTATAACTATGTCTGAGATGGACAATTACAGATATAACGATTGCGAAAATAACGCCCCATCCTACGTTGATAAAGACAACGGTCAGTGTTGTAAAAAATGCGACGATAAATTCAACCGGACGACGGTCGAGGATTGATTTCATTCCATTAATATCGATTAGCCGGATTCCTATCATAAATACTATTACCGCAAGTACAGAACCCGGAAGATAAGAGAGAGGTTCAGTGAGATATAGTAATACAAGTAAAACAATGCCGACTGTGACAACCTGGGCTAACTGGGTTCTTCCACCTGCGCTATCCACCATCTCAGTTTTTGTGGGACTTCCGTTAACTACAAATGTTCCTGATAAACCGGCAGCCAGGTTGGCAAAACCCAGACCGACAAGGTCAACATTTTCATCAAATTTTTCATTATATCTTAATGCATATGCCCTTGAGGTTGCTCCACTCTGGGCAAGAATGACGAGAAAGCAAGCTGCAGCAGAGCTTAAAAGAATACTCATCTGTCCCACCGGGACGACAGGAAACGCGATAACCGGAAGGCCACCAGGTACGTTGCCAATGGTTGCTACCCCATAGTTTTGGAGTCTGAATGCCCAGCTTGCAACAATTGCCCCTATTATTGTTAAGAGTGCCCACGGAATTTTTTTATAAATCCTATCTCCTAAAAAAATTATTGAAAGGACCAGAATTGACAGGAGGAGGTTAATACCATTCACGAAAGTGATACCATTTGTAAAAATATGCAGTATCGTGAGGATGGAGTTGTTTGTTTCGTTTGAGACTCCAAACATTCCAGGGACCTGGCCCAGTGCTACCTGGATACCTACACCTGTCAAAAATCCTATAAGTGCGGACCTGGAAAGAAAGTCGGCGATAAAACCAAGTTGAAAGATACGTGAAAGGAATAAAAATCCTGCAGAAAGCAGAGCAATAATTCCAGCAAAAGCAATATATTCATGAGACCCTGGAAGGGCCGTTGTGACGAGTGTTGTTGCAATAATAGCAGCAGTTGCAGAATCTGCACCAACGACCAGGTGGCGTGAAGACCCTAATATAGCAAATAATGCCATTGGTATAAGGAGAGTATACAGGCCGGTTACAATAGGCATACCTGCAATTTTTGCATAACCCATCACTTCCGGAATTGCAAGAGCAGCGAGGGTGATTCCTGCAATTATATCCAATGGTACCTGTTTTTTCCTGACAGGCACTATCCCCTGAAGAACCGGAAGATCCATGTATCCACTCTGCTTTAAAATTTATTGATTCTGTGAGTATTTTAAAAGTAGTTTTCGACTTTTAAATAGACCAGTGAAACTAATATTTGAGTTTCACTTATAGATCTGTTATGACATGGCCCAGGTTTTCCAGGCGGATGAGTTCCCTTCCTCCTTCATTTCTTGAGGAACTCTTTCGCGTCTCCCAACTTGAAGGAATAATTTCATTTGCAGGTGGACTTCCTGATGCCACTTTAATTGACTGTGAAGGAATTGCCCGGGCTTCAGGCCAGGTGTTATCAGAAGAACCAATGGTGGCACTCCAGTACTCTACTACTGATGGATATCTTCCATTACGCGAATACATTGCCGAACGCTATAAATCAAGGTTTAATATCCCACCCGAACCTGATAATATCCAGATAGTCAATGGTTCTCAACAATGTCTGGACCTTGTTGCAAAGATCTTTCTTGACACAGGAGACACAGTTGCAATTGAAGCCCCAGGTTATCTTGGTGCAATTGAAGCATTTTCACTTTATGAACCTTTATTTTGTCCAATTAAAGTTACAAATGAAGGACCTTCGATTGCAGAACTTGAAAAATGTGTTTGCGAAGTGAAGCCCAAGTTTTTTTATGGTATTCCAAATTCTCAGAATCCGTCTGGAATAACATGGTCTAATGAAAAAAGACTTGCTGTAGCTCAGATCATGGAGGGGACTGAGACCGTTTTTTTTGAGGATGATGCATTTGGTGAACTTTTTTTTGACCAGGTACCAAGAGTACCTGTAAAAAAATATCTTCCTTCTCAGACTGTTCTTTCAGGGTCATTTTCAAAAATAATTGCACCTGGATTGCGAATTGGCTGGATTTATGCACCACATGAAATTATCAAGCAATTCAATATTGTAAAACAATCTGCTGATCTTCATTCTAACTTTCTCGCACAAAAGATTCTCCATCGCTATCTTGTAGATAATTCTCTTGATGAACATCTGAAAAAAATCTCGGAAATCTATGGGAAACGTTGCAGTTATATGTGTGATCTTATTGACGATATGCTTCCTCAATGTATCCATACAAAACCTGAGGGGGGGATGTTTCTTATTGTAAATCTCCCGGATAGCATATCTGCAATGGATCTCTTTAAAAAAGGGATTAATGAAGGTGTTGCTGTATTACCCGGATCACCCTTTTTTGTAAATGGGGGTGGTGATGATTTTATCAGGCTTAATTTCTCGAATACCTCCTTTGAATCTATCTATGAGGGTATGGAGAGACTAAAAAAGGCATTTGACAGATGAGCCAGTTAAAAAGGGAAATATCAGGGTTTCACAGTTTTTGTGGGAACTGCCGTTTTTGTCAAATCATATCCTTCAAAGTATAATATGCCTTCTTTTTTGCTTGAAGTAGAATTAAGACATAGTGCCTGTTTCTTTACACTTATTGTGTAGAGTCCTGCCGGGATCTCACGTTTAACCTGATCTTCAGATTCTGTAAAGTTTTTACACTTGCCTGTTCCGTTTATTTCAGGTCCCCGCTTGAGTTGTCCCTGGAGGAATTTCTTTCCGTCTTTGTAGAGTGTGTACTGTGCAGTCTTTGAACTGTCGTCCCAGCGATAATATGTCTCAAGTTCATATGCAAAGAATGTCTTGTTAACCCTGACACTTGCATTATAGGCTGTCGCATTACAACAGACTGTGCTTGGATCAACTTCGCCATAAACTACGCTAAATGTCTGGTCTAATGATTTAACCGGCAATTTAGCTATTTTTCCATCTGAAACATCGAAGTTTTCAATCTCTGCAAATTCATCATCTTTTTCCGCGGTAATTGTATGGGTCCCTGCAGGAACGTCAGTGAGCAGAGTGGGGGTTGTTCCCTGGAATGTTCCATCTACATAGATTTTAATTCCCGGGGCCCATCCACCTGTATCGATACCGCCAGTTGGACCATTTGGAGTCACTATAGTCTGAATTGCTATTGTTCCGCTTGTCGTCTGTCCTGTTGTAACAATCCCGGTTTCAGTGGGAGTTAATGAAGCAGTTACAGTTGGTTTGGATGTACCTGTTTCACTAGTTACAATAGTAGCAGTCCCAGTTTCAGTCAGTTTAACAGTAGTCACTTCATTTGTTGAAGTTGAAGTTGCCTTAATAGTCTCAGTGGGAGTGACTTTCTCGGTTTGAATCGGTTGAATATTTTCTGTGGTTTCAGCAGTAGTAACTTTGGTGGTTCCCGTGGTTTTGGAAGATTCTGTAGAGGTTACTTTTTCAGTTTGAGTCGGTTGAACAGTTTCAGTTGTTTCGACAGTAGTAACCTTTGTTGTTCCCGTAGTTCTACCCGATTCTGTAGAGGTTACTTTTTCAGTTTGAGTCGGTTGAACGGATTCAGTTGTTTCGACAGTAGTAACCTTTGTTGTACCTGTAGTTTTGCCTGACTCCGTAGTAGCGACTTTTTCAGTTTGAGTCGGTTGAACGGATTCAGTTGTTTCGACAGTAGTAACCTTTGTTGTTCCCGTAGTTTTGCCTGACTCTGTAGAGGTTACTTTTTCAGTTTGAGTCGGTTGAATGGATTCAGTTGTTTCAGCAGTAGTAACCTTTGTTGTTCCCGTAGTTTTGCCTGACTCCGTAGTAGCGACTTTTTCAGTTTGAGTCGGTTGAACGGATTCAGTTGTTTCGACAGTAGTAACCTTGGTTGTTCCCGTAGTTTTGCCTGACTCTGTAGAGGTTACTTTTTCAGTTTGAGTCGGTTGAACGGATTCAGTTGTTTCGACAGTAGTAACCTT
>CAIYHQ010000127.1 GCA_903926075.1 uncultured Methanomicrobiales archaeon | reverse complement strand
TCCTACAGGCTCACATCTCCCGGGAAGAGTGGGCTCTTGCAGATTAAAATGAACTTCCCGTCAGACACACTCTTGGAAACCCCTGCATTTAAAAACCAGAACCACCAGAACAATCAGAAACAACTATTCCAGTCCCTATTCCTGTTATCGTTTCAATTGAGAAATTAATTACTTGTGGTTCACAATATCGTTTTTCATGAAAGATCAATTATACTAAAACATTTTATCTTCAATAACTTCCCAGAACCTGCCTGAAAGAGTGGCATTCAGGAGATAAACCGGGACTTCCTTTGCAATCCGGCATGAATTGTCAAAAGCTATCTCACTGATATTCCGGCGAAAGTTCGCATCAAACATATAGATGTAAGGGTTTGTCGCCTGCCTGAAGGAATCATGGATGCACATGGAAGCTTTAGGCTGGGAAATTCGTTCAATTGCATCATCGTCTGCCTGCTTTAAGATGCAGATCCCCTTAAGGTGGTATGATACAAGACTGTCCCAGTAAATGTTTTTTTCTCCTTTTGCAATTTTACTGACTGTCGGCAAGACTTGGATTCTATAACCGCCAGACTTAGCAGGGACGATAAGACAGTTCTCGTCTCCCGGTGCAGACCAGTGTTCAGGTACCCGCCCTGCAGTTGTAGACTTGCCACCGCCACTCGAAGCTACAACCAATACCGCCTCTCCTGAATGTATAAGTGTTGCCGTGTGCATAAGGACGCAGCCTTTATAGAGGAGGTAAGAGCTAATCCCGACAATGATCAATTTAATTATGCCTGAAATGGTTTCAGGGCTGCCTGCAAAATTTTCAGGGACTCCGACCTCTATAGTCCTTTCAGGGCACTTTAAAGCAATGCTTCCATATTCTGTATAAAAAAAACCTGAACTTTCAGCGGATATTATCTCTTCCCGGGTCCCAAGCGGTTTTATAATAATTTTCCCTGGATAACCTGTACTTCTGGCTTTCAGGCCAAAATAGCCTGCCATGATCTCAAGAAACGAGACCTGTCCCGGCTCTGCTGTTATTGAAAATTCTTCAATACCCGGAAAAGAGAGAGAGTACATGAAAAAAATTAATTTATCTGGACACCGGCATAACGGGTCTCAGGGAAGACCCCCATTGTATAGGCATCCTCACAGAACTTATGTCCTGCGAGAAGGTCCTTATAAACATAATAATTATTCGCGATACATTGTCCGAGGCAGACATTTCGAACGAGGCAGTGAGAACATATCCCCTTCAGTCCTTTAGGGAGATTCTCCCTTATTTCGTTAAGAGCACCCGTTTTCTCCCAGATCTCCTTCAGCCGATTGGTTGAAGCATTGCCAAAACATAGTTCTGGAATGCTTGTGCCGATGCCGCAAAGGGCGTATGTTCCATCAGCTAGGACCCCGATAATATTAAATATACCACACTTTCCGCAATTCCCGTTCTGGCCGTAAATGGAAGAAAGCGACCTGAAAGCGAGAGGTAGGTTAGTGAATACAGGGATTCTGACCTCTTTTTGTAGTTCGTCCTGGAGCCAACGGGAGAGCACAATTTGGTCAGAAACAGGGACCGTCACTCCCTCGTGTTCCATTGTTTCTCCCCTAGCTGTAGGAGTGACAAAATTATACTTTACGGACGACGCCCCCAACTCAGCTGCATAACGTGCGAGTTCAGCCAGCTCGTGCCTGTTTTTTTCGGCTACAGCCATAATGACCTGGGGGTGAATCCCTGTCTCAACGAGGTTCCTAACCCCCTGCGAGGCCCTGGAAAAAGAGCCTTT
>CAIYHQ010000126.1 GCA_903926075.1 uncultured Methanomicrobiales archaeon | reverse complement strand
TATCGGGGCTGTTTATTATACACTTCCCTGGATTGGGTTCAGCCTGATCATCTTCCAGTTTCTGATCAACAATACTCAGCATACGATTGTATTCCAGTTGAAAAACAAAGGATACAATCCCGGGCTCTTTACAACAATGTTTGTTTTGTTGCCGTACTGCACGTTTGTTGTATGGTATGTCATTTCGCAAAAGGCCTTAACGGTTTCCGACTGGGTTTTAAGCATAATTGTAAGTGTTGGAATAATTCTCACCCTGCTTTCAATTACACTTACACGAAATAAACACGCCGATGCGGATTCTGGTTGAAACAGGAAGTTCAAAAATATTTCCAGAAAATTAAATAATCAGTATAAAAAGGATGACCTTCTCTATGGCCCTGATAAATCTGGCAACGAAGTCCAGGAGGATATGAAAACTCACTCGATTAGAATGAAAAGTTTGATTCAAGCAAAAGAAAGGCTAGAAACTGAGCACAAAGAAAAAAGTATTAACTTCACTTTCTCTCTATATTAGCGGTGCAACACCCTCTTAATTGTCAAAAAATAGACTGATGAAACAATGTATGAAAAGAAAAGTACTCTTTATCTGTTCACATAATGCTGCCCGTTCTCAGATGGCAGAAGGATATCTAAGTGCGAAATATGGCAATAAATTCGATGCTTTTAGCGCAGGTACAAAGGTGTCCGAAGTGAGTATCTATGCAATTCAGGTCATGAAAGAGATAGGGATCGATATCTCGCAGCAACACTCGAAAAGTCTTAATGAATTCATTGGAGAAAAAATGGATATCGTCGTGACTGTCTGCGACAGTGCAAAAGCAAGTTGCCCTTTTTTCCCAAGATCTAAAACCAATATTCACATGAATTTTGCAGACCCTAAAGAGTTCACTGGAAGTGATGAAGTGATACTAAATAATTTTCGTAAGGTGAGAGACGAGATCTTTAGATGGATTGATGAAACATTCAGTAAGGAGGATATGTGAAATCATCATGGTTGAAGAAAAGAAGAAAAAAGGATTTTTCTCGGCTATTATGGAATCGATGAACAAAACTGGTGGTTGCTGCGGCGGTAGGAAAACCTGTGATTGTGCTCCACCTGACAAGGCTGAAAAAGAGAAAAATAAAAAGACTGATTCAGAAAAGTAAACAATTGCTCCGAAATATCTCTGAATCTTCGGAAATTCATTTTCCGGTGAAATTAGATGACCATATGGATGGAAAATAATGAAACAGAAACTGGAGAATTTACAGAGAACCTAATAATAGCCATAGTGCCTGTAATCGTTGGGGTCCTCATTTTTATCAGCTGGGCCCTCACCTTCTTTTCGCAGGTTACATTCTTTGTCAGTGGGGGGGTAGCCTTCGCCGCAACCCTATTCGGGGGATATATACGGTTTATTTCTGGCGTGCGTGACATCTATCACCGGAAGATAACTGTAAATGTCTTTGTTACTGTTGCCCTTATCGCGACAATGGCGGTTGGCCAGTTTCTTTCTGCAGCCTTAATTGTCTTCATTATGGCTGTAGTGGGCGCATTCGAATCCTATACTTTAGATAAAACGAAAAAGAATATTCGGAGCCTTTTAAACTTCGCCCCGAAAATGGCGAACTGAAAAAGATGGGTATAAAGGACATTACCATGCTTACCGGTGATAATGCAATGGTCGCAAAGGCGGTCACGACTTCAATTGGCATTGATGGTTACCAGGCTGACCTGCTCCCTGAGCAAAAACTTGATGCCGTTAGGTTGTTGCAGTAGAAGGGCCAGTTAGTCGGGATGATTGGAGATGGCATTAACGACGCTCCTGCACTTGCAAAAGCAGACGTCGGCATAGCGATGGGTGTATCTGGCACAGATGTAGCAATCGAAACGGCGGATGTTACTCTGATGAAAGATGACCTATGGCAACTTGTGGACTTTGTCTGGATGTCCCAAAAAGTCATCAGGCGTATTAAGATCAATATCGGACTTTCTATGATATATAACGCAATCGGACTCTTAATTGGTGTCCAGGCGTTGCTCACGCCGATAAGCGCGACCATCTATCAGGAAGCGGGCTGTATTTCAGTTATACTGAGTTCAACGCTACTCCTCTGGTCGAAACCTGGAATTAGTCATGTGAACGGAGTTAATGAAGAATTTGAAAGTATGTACTGAAAGGGTGGAAGAGTTACTTGTGGAGTTGAATTAGTTCTACACCTGGACGATCAAATAACATATCTATGTCATGATGAAATTTTACAATGTAAGTATGCCGGTTTATTGAGAGAACACATTACCGGGTTATCTAGCAATGACCCTCAATTGTCCAATAGTTAATTAGTCATTACTATCCCTTGGTAATTCGGGTGCATAACCGCCCATCGGTTATTCTTGTGAACATTTCCACCCACACTACACAACCCTTTAAACGTGCATTCTTCTGTCCCCACTATACCATTGCACCTGATGAGATGTAACGAGATTCTTGCTGTAGATGTGGACCTCCTCTCCTTTAAGGACGAACATGTTTTTGAACGTTATTCCTCCCTGATGATCATGGGTGGTAACCGCATTGGCCTAGTGTGGTCCTTCATCGACATCAACGAACGCAAAAGGGCAGAGGATGCATTACAGGAGAGCGAAGAAAAACTCCTCACGATGAGGTTTATCGAGCTTGTTCATCCAGATGATCAGGTATATAATAAGGATATCGTAGAACGTAGGTCGCAGAGAGAACCCGTCCCCAGGCAAGTTTGAGTGCCGAATTATCAGGAAAGATGCAACAGAGGCCATTGAACACCAGATAGATTTTACGAAGGATTATCAGGATCTGGGAGTGAAATCACCTATATGGCTGAATTTATCTAATATGATTATTTTAGCAGGTAAACCAGTACTTGACATTACTGATGAAACTGAAAATCTCCAGATATTTGCTGACCCACTCTTTGAGAAGGTAGTAGCCACCCCCGGGAAATATGGATTTGAAGCAATGGACCTACCACCCGGGGACAACACCCACCCAACCAGGAAGGTAGATCCATGTTGAGCATAGAGGAGGCACTCTCCCTTTTTGATGAGGATGACACGCGGGCCGAATTTATAGACGAGATTAAGACCCGGTTAACCAGCGATGACGTTCTCGAGATACTCGCATACCAGATAACAGACTGCGCTATAGATTCTCACGAAATTATGACCGCCCTTCTTAAGAGTGAATTACGGGAGGATGTTATAGAGTGGATAAATGATTTAGGTCATTTCACGTGGGAACCGGAGGAGGGATTATAATGGACACCCCTTTTTTTTCAAATGAAGAATTAAAGCAATGGGTATACGAAGCATTTTTAAGGCTTTTTAAAGAGGACCCGGAATTTCGGGCCGATATGAAGAAAGTAATGTCGGGAGATAAAAAAAAATGACTCCTCCCTATGTTATTGAGTTCAGAGTAACTTCTACCAGGGCGATAAGCAATTGTGAGAAGGTCGTTTCGATATGTGATGACCTACTCAGCCGGACCCTGGAGAACGAACCGATAAACGAAAAAGCATTGAGGGGAATAATACAGGAGTGAGAAACAATGAACTACAATACATATCAGATACGGGAAATTCTATTGGAAAGCGCGAAGCATGAGGAAGGACACCACGAATACGGTATCTATACCAGGGCAGATTCAATGGTGAACGGTGGTTCTCATCATTGGTATCTCGGTCCTAATGGCGATGTGAGATGTTATGGCAGTGGTCCGGGATGGCGTGACCAGGGCGATGATTGTTTGTTTTCACTTGATGAAGCGGTTGAGCATATATTCACACTCGCGATTTATTGAGGGAGAACAATGAACAGGCAGGAAATAGAAACCGAGTATTAGTGGAAGTTGCATAGGTATCAATAGATGGTAGTTTTCTATACCGTTGTCCACTTCACTTTACCGAATCTGCTAAGAAAATGAAAATAAGATTTAATTGCCCTATCCCAAAGTCTATTCTTAATAGAATTCAATTGAATCGC
>CAIYHQ010000125.1 GCA_903926075.1 uncultured Methanomicrobiales archaeon | reverse complement strand
TGTTGCCATACCCTTCTGTTAACGGGTAACTCATCAACGAAACCGGAGAGTTAACATGGACAAAAATGTGGAAGTTGCCATACCCTTCTGTTAACGGGTAACTCATCAACATCAATTGGGAATAACCCTATTCCTCTTTACTCTACGTTGCCATACCCTTCTGTTAACGGGTAACTCATCAACTTGGAAAAGAGGATGGAATATTCCAACCCCTACTAATTTGTTGCCATACCCTTCTGTTAACGGGTAACTCATCAACTGTAGTAAAATCAACATGGAGAGATGGGGAAATAAACGTTGCCATACCCTTCTGTTAACGGGTAACTCATCAACGATGTTTAACGAGCACTGCACCGGAGATTTCCAATACTGTTGCCATACCCTTCTGTTAACGGGTAACTCATCAACATTGCTCAACCAAGACAGGTGGTGGCAAAACTATGTTGCCATACCCTTCTGTTAACGGGTAACTCATCAACCGCGGTTGATATTTGTTATTTTGACCTGATACCTATTAAAATCTTCTGAATTTATTAGGTTAATCGGTGGATCTCATATCTGTAGTACCCCTTATAAAGGTCCACCGAAAATTATTCTATTCAACCATTTAAATATCAGTAATTTTAACATATTTTATCAAAATTCCGGAAATATTCAAACTGTTTGAAAAAATTGCCGTGGATTTCAGTTAGAATTGAATTTTGTAGCGTTCGTAGGCGTATTTTACATATTTTGATAACCTCATTTCGGGGAACCTTACTACCTTGGTTTGCCTTATAAAGATCCACCGATTTTGTCTAAAGTAAATGGTCTTTAGTTTTCAAATAGTTCAAAGATTAAGAGATAGAAAAAGCCTGTTTACCCTAATTAGAGGTAACAGAAAATTTTCATTTTTCATATTTTTCACATATTCCGACAATTGGAAGATTCACCACCTACAATACAAGATAATCCTCCCGTTTATCAGGAATTTTATAATTATATGATATGAGGGATGATGAACAACTTTTACAAAGATCAATTATCAGCACTTTATTTTCGTGTGCAAAAAACCTTACCTTAAGGGTAGTAACCATTTCCTGAAAATACCCAGTTGTGATAAAGCCCAAAAAGACACTGAACTGGACACGAAACATTCCATAATATTCAAGGACCTCAATCAGCTCGTTTCTTTCCTTTGTTTCAGGGATATCATATGCAACAAGAACAAATTTTTCCATGATAAATCTCACCAGCTCGTAAATCCTATATAGTCCTCCATTTTTAAAATTGCATTACTGATTGTTTCCGCTTGTCCTTGAATAACCTGTGTTAACGAGACTTTTCCATCCTGATAATTGACTTCATGATTTAATCGCGATAAGACCGCTTCAATAAATTCGTGTTTGAATGAAGATTCAATTAGACATCCATCATTATTTATCAAAAATGAATCAGGGGATACCTGATGACGGTGGACCATCGTGAGGACAGTTCTGTCCACTACCGGTTGTCTGAATTCCTCAATCAGGTCATATACAAGTGCTTCCTGCTTTTTATAGTCTGAATGGAGGACACCATAATAGGGACTAAGGCGTACCGAGAGAATCGCAGTCCTGATTCTTGAGTAAAGAATTCCGTACCCATAACTAAGCATAGCATTAATTCCATCCCGTGGAGGATGATGAGTCCGGCCATGAAACCCGAGATTATCAGGAATTAATCGTGCAAGACCCTCAAAATAGATCCGGGCTGCAGAACCTTCTATTCCAAGTAGAGATTGCACAGATTCCGCGGATGAAACGGTTTTTCGTTCCTGAATCAAAGATGCATGATATGGCTCAACATCAATGTTCCCCTCATGAATGCTCTGTGCGAATATTGCAATTTTATTACCGATTGCCCCGGTAACAATTTCCTTTGCTATCTTCAAACTGATTTTAGATGAAAGGTTCTTCTGAATCTCGGCATTTTCAATAATCGGACTTTTTTTCAGGGGAATAAGTGCTCCTAGCGGGAGTCCGTAATGGTCACAAATAAGGCATTCTATTGAGTGTTCGAAAAGTATCCGGGTTGCTCCTGTTGTTAGTGAATGGTCGCCTTCAATAATAATAAGGTCAAGGTCAAGAGGACTTACGATTACCGGAGGCCCATGATGGTCGCCTTTCTCATGGGTTTCAACAACAAGAAGATCGTCTTTCTTTCGCAGGGTTTTTCCAAACCCGGTTATTACAAGAGTTTTCATAAAGATCTATGAGAAAAGAGAATTTTATTATCCAGGTGCCCCACTGTTAAGTTTATTATTATTTCAGATTACCTGAATCTTCCAGGTTACATTGAGCTCGCAACAAGGGTTTTTTTCCCTCTATATTAATTAAATCCCTTGTTCCTGGTAAAATGAATTTATATCCCCCTCCTGACTCAGTTTTTGCAACTTCTAATTTTATCAAGTCTCCATCCTTTTTAACCCCTGGACATTCATCAGAAATTAAAAATCCTCCGAATCCGTCATTGGCGACAAAATACATCCGACCCTTACCTTTGGGATCTTCTGTCAACATGACCGATATTTTTTCACCTACTTTGTGAACCTTCTCTTTTGCTTTCACTGGAATTTCTCCAGTCATTAATCCGGTATCAGGACTATCTCTTGACATCCTTCCATATCCCGCATTCGTCTTACCACCAACGCCCCAATCCCGAAGAGCTGCGGATATCAATGACATCACCAGTTCACTCCATCTTTTCCCTGTTTCCCCGGGTATATCACATGATAATATAACTTTGAATTCGCCATGAACAGAGAGAAATGAAACAGGAATTGGCTTATCAAAATCAGAAGGTGCTCCATCACCTGAATAGTAATCATTATGATGTGGTGTCATAATGTCATACCTGATTGAACCATCAAGTGTGTCAGGAGTTATCCAGGCATCATAGAATATTATATGGCCGGAATCATCTGTTGTACCAAAAATACTTTTATGGTTAAGACCGTTAATTTTAAAGCCTGATTCTTTCGACCCCCATACCTGGTCACAATAGTGCGAAGCAAGCCCTTTCAATGCAGTAGCAGGGATAATTGGGAAACCATAGATATGGTGAAGTGTAATACCTGTTTCAAGAACGTTTTCGCCACCTAGTCCAATAATTAAGCGGCTTATAGTTTGAAAGATATCCGATTTACATTGTCCTGGAATTGAGCCGGTGTATCTGTCATAAATAACATTGTAATCACTAATAGCTACGGCCTTGACAATACTATTAAAGAGGTCCTGCCTAGCTATTATATTTCCAGGATCTTCAGCAGGTTTAAGTAAATATTTATCTCTTATAAGGGTAGAGTTTTCACCTTTAAACTCGCCTGGATCCCCTTTTCCATTAATTTCTTTTCCCCACAATTCTGATATCACGCTTCTGCAAGCATCAGGCATTATTTTCCATCCCCCAGTAATGCCTCAGAGTACCGTTTAAGCCAGGTTGAGGACGAAATAACTTCCCTGGTAAGATATTGATAATCGGTTAAATCAGAGTTTCTACTTTTTTCCCCGAGATTTTCATTATCTCTCATTTCCATGACCTTTTCAAGGTGGGTTAAATATAATTCTCCTACCTCTTTTCCTTTTGCTTCGACAAAGGAAACTGCCTGAGCAAGACCGCAGGTGTGGACAAGAGCTGGAAAACGTTTTGCCAGCTGAGAATAATCCTTCTTATTGTCTCCAGTTAATTCGGATACAAATGTACACGCTCTTTGTGCTCTCTTTTGTTGTTTCGTATGAAAAGGCGGCATTTTATCATCCTGTAGTAAAACGGCACCTTACCCGTCCTTTTCCAACAGTTGCTTTTCCTCCGATCTGAATATTAAGATCGCCGGGTTTACAGAAATGATCTATAAGTTCCCCTTCTCTCATAGTGTTTCCACCATACAATCTGTCACACCAGACAAGACCGCCTAATATTGCTTCAGGAGGAAGAGATTCTTCATACCAAAGGGCTCCTTCTTCAACGATCTTACTAGTTTGATTTATTCGAATTCGTGCCGAAACCTCTGTCCCGGTTTCAACCAGGAAATTAAAACTATCGTCAGAGAGAAGTGCAAACCTCTCTAAAAATATTTGTTTAAAGGGTGAATCCGGTGAATACAACCCATTGGAGAGCAGGGTTGCCCATTTATCTACTTGAACATCAGCACTTGCATGAAAATCGAGGTCTTCAAAGAATATTTTATTGCCCTTTGTTAGCTTTGAATTTTTCGTGTGAAGTATCTGGTCACTATTGAGTGTCAGTTCAGATGGAAAATCTTTGTAACCTGCTGCTTCCATATCCCTCTTAACCCTATTTAGGACAAGTGGACTCGTTATATAGGCAAAAGTACCATAAAGACTCCTGACAGGGAAGCAGATAGTGTGAGCATCTGTGAATATGAGAGAACCTGCATTAGAGTCCTCATCACTTGGTTTTGTACCAAAAGCTTTTTTAAAATGTTTCTCCTGTTCAACATCCCAATTATTTTTAAAGTGATCCCGCAATACTCCTTTCAATGCAGAACCAGGCACCACCGGCCAGTTTGTTACTTTTTCACGCATTATAGGCATATCGATAAAGCCTATTCCCTTTCCTGCTCCTACATGCAAAGGCGTTATTGCCTGTAACCAAAACATCCGCGTATTATTTGTCATTTTATCATTGTCCTCCTAATCTACTAAATTTGCCTTTTTTCCAAAATCCCATGCACCCCAAAGGGCAGACCCAAATCCATCAAGAAGATTTTGTCCTTTATCCTCTCCAATATCAGAAACTGGTTGAAGCCAGAGGGTTTTCGCAAGATTTGCCGGTTCTCCACTTATAACTTCAAAGAAATAAACTGATCCGGCTGAAACCATCCTTCGCAGGGGTTTTGGACCTACTTTTTCAAGACTCCATCCTGAAAGAGGGTTCCATCTTTCAATGCAGGCTCCGACCAATCGGATGCAAATATTTTCCGGAGAACCCGGTGGTGAACCCTCGTAAAAACCTTTATTCTTTTTGAGCCATCCCGGGAGCCATCCACCTGAAAAGATGGCTGGTGTCGCAAGCACCATTCTCAATCCTGTATTTTTGGAGAGTTTTGACAATACTTTCTCCGGGCATTTCCACCCCTTTTGTTCAGAAACAGTTTTCCAATGAGATAGCCGTCTTTTTCCACCAAATGGATGATATGAGTTTATATTAGAAACAAATTCTGAATATTCACCCTGATCATCCAACCGGGCAGCGACCTGTATGCCACGTGAATTGCCTTTTATTGAAAAGTCAAGCCCAATTGTTTCAAAAAGCATCCCTTCATCTGATAATCCCTTTTCCGGGTTAATACCTACATGGACCCTGGGATCTTTTTCAGGTAAATTCAAAACTTTTGTACCCTTGGAATCCGTAATATCTGGTACTATGAAAGAATTGCAGTCCGGATCCGCCAACCATTCTGTCATTAAGTCATAAGACCAGAGTGGAGCAATAACTGAAGGTTTAAAGTCCTCCCCTTCACCCTTATCAAGGATCATCGCAGGGAGAATAGACTCATCCGGCATATTGACTCCTTCACCTTTATTCAATTCTTTTGGACGGATGGAATAGACCTGAGTCTTTCCATCATCGAATTTTCTTACAGCAATATCTCTCGGCGATCTGAAAAATAATTGGCCCTCGTATAGAGCAAACGGCCCTGATACTGCGATATCCTTCAATAATGATATTGTATCCGGATTGAAAGCGGGATCATTTGATTTTCCGATCATTGTCCGGACAGATCCTGATAATACGGATGGATTAGGCCAATCAAGAGACTTCATACGTGTTCCGATGCCAAATGGACGATTATCCCGGGATATTACCGTATCGTGCGGGGTGATGGTTAAATATGTATGTGTCATTCTACCGGCCCTGACTTATTTTTCTTGTCAGCTTGTCTTTTATTTTCAGTTATACGCCTTGCAAGGATCAATTCCCCTGCGAGATTGTTTAATGTCTCCCAGGTAGTTGCCCATCGTAAAAGGTATTCCATATCAGGACCCTTTATTTTATCAGTTCCTTTCCCGGCTCTTTTACGCATAAGAACCCGTTCCACATCTTTTTGAAGAGGAAGTTCAGAGGATTTGTCCCAACCTTCATAAATTTTTGCAAGCTCGCGGAGTTCATAGGCGGCTTTGTCTGGAAAAAGATTTTCCGTATGCATTTCGACCCATTTTGAGAGTCTTTTATCAAGTCCGTCCTCACCTTTTGGTAGCCACTGTTCACGGACCTTTAATGGACTTCCACCGCTTCGTGTATGAAGGTGGATTGCTAATCCATTTCTATCAGGATTTTTTGCAGATTGCTCTGCTATTTTTGCATAAGTGCGTAAATCCTCGAGGGGATCACGAATGTGGCATATTGCTATACCCACCGAAAGTGTAGGTGAACACCCTGTTTCATCAGGGTACTGTTTCAGGAGGTCTCCAAAACAGTCATGTAGATCCCGGGCGGTTTCGATGCATGTATCAACTGGTAAAAACGCAAAAACATCGTCGCCACCTGAGTAGACAAGGCAACCCTGATGTTTTGTCTCGACAATTTCCCTTGCTTTTGAGGCAAATATAGAGAGAGATGATGAAAATTCTCTATGTCCATCAGGAGAGGTTATACCAGAGATTGTTTTACCTATACGGTCCCCGTCAGCCACGAGAAGTGCAAGATACGGATCTGGATCTCCATGACCATATCCTCCTTTGTTCTCCTTCCTTTGAAGTAGATCCGCTTTTGTTTTAATAGTTTCCAGATCTTTTTTCAGATTTTCGTCGCCAATTTCATTGAGTTCATCTTTAAGCTGTTTGAGTCTGGATGGAAATAAGACCTGACCATCATATGGAAACTCCTGGTACAACCGGTCTCTGGTTTCGGATGCATAAGGCCTTTCACCGGAACAGAGAATCCCAATCTCTTTCAGGATAGTTTTCTGCTTCTCACCTGATTTTAAAACACCCCTTATCCAGGGGTCCAAAGCAACCCTTACTAAAGATGGAAATGGATTTTTCCCTCCCCCAAGCCTTTTAGTCAGACCAACTGCACATAATTTTTCACCTTTTGTAAGCCTCATCTTCAATGAGAGTGTTTTTGGGAGATCTTTATCTTTAGTAAATACACTTTCCCGGGCACCATCAAGTGATGACTTATCGATACTTAATCCCAGATTATCAGGCTGAATAAAATCTCTCACCGATTTTCTACCCGCAAGAAGGTGCATTACCCTTTTTCGGGCTGAAGGATAATCGCCGTTGAATGGAACCCATGCAGAGTAAAGTTCAATGACATCATTAACCTGATCGTCCCAGATCTTTTCATTAATGATATCTCGTGCCATTCCTTTTACTTCATCGGCAAATTGCAGCCACCTGATTTTTGCGGCATTTTGAACTTTTTTATCAAGCTCTCCAGGAACAATTCCTTCAGGCAATTCAGCAAGAATAATATTTGCTGCATTAAATGCGGTATTATTCTGTCCGGGATTAAGATCTTTATCTCCTTTCTTTAAAGCAGGAAAAATAAGTAATCCACCATTGTCAGCAATCTCCTTTGCAGAAGCCTTACTGATTTCAGAGAGAAGAAACGACCCAAACCAAAGGTCACGTGTTCTACGGGCTGCAGCTATAAAATCCTGTACTGGCCCTATCGAAAGGGTATAGATATGTTTCGACATTATCACACCTCAATAAAACCATTTTCTTTAGAAAATGCGATAAACGCCTCTATTGCTGAACCCGAACTGGAACGAGGTGGAAAACCCGGTTTTGGAGGACCCATTGGTGAATTGGTGTAACTTCCAAGCTCTTCTCCCCTGATTTTCTTTGTTTTATAAAAAGTGTCTCCGTTTTTTTTCAGGACTACTTCTATAACTTTCGGAGCGTCCAACACCATTATCATCTGAAATGAAGAACCATCCTTACACTTGACGGGTCTGATGATAATTGGACTTGACATTCTTGTTTGTTCTTTCCCGTTAACCACAGGATATAATTCAGAACTGTGTGGGTCTCCGGCAGATTCATCATTTCTTCTGAATTGAAATATTATTGGTAACCCAAATTCAGATCGTGGGAAAAATGGGTCCTTGGGGAAATGATTAATCAGTTGGTGTCGGGAAAATCTCCTGTTTGTAATTCCCCGTATGCCTTCTGGTTCAGGCCAGCGAGAACGTTTGGGAATATTTCCATCTCCTATATTCCTGCCAATATTCTGCCCTTGTCTGAATTTCTGAAATAGATCTACTGTATGATTCCAGTTTGTTAACGGATCTCTTTCCCCTCTTTTAAGATTTATTTTGTTTGGAAGAACTGGCCATTTAGGATCTATCACCGGGTTTGAAACCTGAAATTGTTCATACCACTGTGAAAATTTTTTCACGTCACTAGGGGGTGATAATTCCTCGCAAAACAGTGCTCCACATCCTCTTCTGGTCCGTGCACCAATTCCTCCAAAGTTAACCCATGCAATAATTGCTTTATTAATTTCGTCAGATTTTTCTTCCGGGCAGGATATAATAAGATTAAACCCGATCCCAGACCTGCAATGTTTTTCGGGTTGATTCTCCCCTTGAATTTCTTGAAACGGGAATAAAACATATTTTAATGCGTTTCTTCCCGCAATTATATTGCTATATGGTTCTGTTCTCCCATTTTTTTCGATTTCTACACTAATATTAACACGACTTGGCTTTTTAGTAGAGCCCCATAATTCATCCTCGTTTTTCCTAAGGTCATCGGGATTAACGATACTCCTTCCTGTCGTTGCTCTCCACCAGAACCTAAGGTGACCCCGAATGGATGAAACCCGGATAAACATTTCAGGTTTATCTTCAATCTCTCCAGCATTATGACCACCTCCAAAGATAGGAGTCAAAACATCAATTTTATATCGTTTCAAACATTTTAAGATGTCCACTTCAGGTACAGGGGGACATTCAGGAATAGTACGCATTTTTTTATCACACTCCTTTTAATTTATGAATACTTGCGTTCGTATTTCTCACCCTAATAATCCAATTCCTCTGATGACTTCAGAATGTCATCATCTTGTTTTTATCAAAATTCCTCCTAATCCATATGTAGTATGCTTCCCAATCTGCAAAAGTTCACCGAATTTAAGAATCTTCCCTACTTCAGGCGAAACTAATGAAGTATCATACTGAAACGAACCCATTATACCTTCAAGAGGTATTTTCCTGTCGTCCATGCATTCATGTATCATCTTCATAGATCGAACATCGTACTTTGTTATCGGTGCTGCTGTGTCTCGAAGTTTTTCATCGATACGTAATGGATAATTTTCCCTGTCATAATACTTTGTAATGCGATTGTATGACCTAACACATGCTTTAAAAAATGAATTAAATGTCGGTATCATTTCCATTGTGTTATTGTGTTTTAGACAAAGGGGAGATAAAAGTAATATTTCGGTAATTGCTCCCAGTTTAAAATTTGCGGTTTCGATTTCATGAACTCGTATTTCATCAATTGAATATGGGATTCCGTTGAAATGAGCATTTCTTCCTTTAGTATTAATTTTGTCTACTATCATAGGAACAAACCTGCTCCGCTCTCCATGTATCCGAATTAAATTTCTGATTTTTTCCCCATATTGAAAAGAAAGAAGGGAATATGGCTTTACATCAACCATCTCTTTGAATATCATATAATAAGGACAATCAAAAAGATCGTGGCAATTCCGGCAATCTTTCGTTGTATTACATCTTAATAATGAACCAAACCATCCTCTCACAATCGAACCAAAAAATTCCTTTTTTATGGGATATTTTGGATGTATGTCAATAGAAATCAATGTTGAACGCATCTTTACTCCTGGTTCAGTTTATCAGCTGATGATTGCATCAATACCTCTATAATTTATAGAGTGGAGAAATAATTTACAAATGCAATAAAATAGAAATAGTATCAAACTCATATTTCACCATAGATGATGATGGATAACCCGGCCATTTCTCCCCTTGAATATAAATTAATAATAAGAAGTGAATGAAATTTAAAATTCGTATGATAGTAAATTTACCTTTCTACTTTTAATTAATAAAGGTTTCCTTTTGTAGTTGACATGAATAAAGAGTATTGAAATATAATGGAAATATCCAATTAAAACCAAAAAAAAGAGATATTCTTTTTCTAATATTTCCTGATAAGTTAAATTTATGTCAAATATGTTTTTGGGGATATTAGATCTCAAGTTCGGGAAACTTTGACATCATATATGAGTCGGCAAAACCATCAAGTGATAATGCATAATCCTTCACGTTTTGAAAGAATTTTATAGCCGTTTCGCCCTCTACCGGTTCAAGACCATGAGCAAGAATAGAAGAATGGCGTTTTTCAATAAAGTTTTTAAATCGATTTATAGGGATAAAGGCTTCGCGCTCTCCAAGGTCTTGCAGCAGTCTGCACTTTTTATATAGCCCAATTTTCAGTTTATTATCCAGCCCTGCTTCATAGTGCCATTTTGCCAAAGTTTCCCTATCAAAGATTTTTGATTTTATCATATCGAAGTTGATAGTCTGGCTAATATCGTCCACTCCATTTCTAAGGAGTAAGATTTGTACTATAAGTTCAACTGAACGGTAAAGACGGGCTACAGCTTCATCGAATAGTCCTCCTTTTATCCGACGCTCAACATTGTTAAGAAGAGATGAAAGAACCAGGATATATTTCTCCTCACTCACACTCTTTATTCCGACAAGGCGATGTAAAAATACCTGATTATCTTTAATTTTTTCATAAGAAATTTTAGAGAGATAGAAATATGCTCCTTTATGGTCAAGACGGTCCCAGGCTTCATATCCTTTATAAATATAAGAATAATCCTCCTTATCAGGGATACTGATAGTCTCATCAAGTGTATCAAGGGCATATCGAAATTGATCCCGGTTGAAATACTGGATAGAGCGTTCGAAGAGATATCGGTCGTAAGCGGGATAAAGAACCTGAATTTCTGCTATTTCAGTTCCTTTTTTTACGATTCCTCCGGACCTTTCACCATGTACAAAAACAAGTTCGCGATGATATAAAAAAGAAACAATCGCTGCAGCCATTGTCATAGTCTTTGTCCCCGAGGTATAGTCAATTAAAACAGTATCCTTCGAAAATATTGCAATATATCTCGAAATAAGATTGAAATATTCACTAAAATCGTCTATATTATGGTTTATTATAAGCTCATTCTCAGGTTCAGAAATATTCCAATCTCGCAGCCAGAACTTTATATAAATGACTGTTAACTCGCTCTCGCCTGACCCAAAAAAAATGACTTTATCTGGTATATGCTCTTTGATTGAACAGGCAAGACCGTGTGCAAGATTTTTAGCTCTTTCATCCGATCCTTCGCCAATACCAGTCCCTACTGTCATAAAGAGAATTTTCATTATGGCTTTCCTGACATAGCTATAGGAGTGAGATATTAAATCGTTCCAACAACCCGTCTTCTTATGAATAGTTATCAACCATGTATCTCTTTATAGATGGCGATATTGTCTCTCAATAATGAGAACCAACTTTTTGATTGCACATCTCTGGGTAAGAACACGCCAGTGGTTACTTAAGGACTTCCTGACCTTATTATGAGAGCAAAATTTTAGGAGGACATCTTAAAATAGATCCAGAAAGATAACCGAAACCTTATTTTTCTTCATGGTAGAAATATAACTTCTAATTCGGCTAAAGGCTAAATCTCCATTATTACTTCTGAAAACACCAGAAATCTTCATTTTCAATTTAGGCATCCTGATGTCCCTCTTCACCTGATTATTGTCAAAGGGCACAAGTGGATCAAAAAATAAAGCGCAAGATTTCTTTTTGATGAGTTTTTCTAATCGTTTGGCTTATCGGAAAACGGAGATAGTTACAAATTGAGTAAGATTCTCCAATTGATCTTACTTTCCAATCCTCCGGAATCACCCCAACTTCCGTCTGCTTATATCCTGGTTTTACCTCCATCTTATTCCTCCTCACCAGAAGGAAGTTTCGAGGTATCTGCAAGACGTTTCTCTGCCGACTTTGCTTTCCGTTCAAGTTGCAAGAGGTTTTTTTGCAGGAACTCCCATTCTATCTTTCATCGCCTGGGTCGAATGACCACCAAATAACGCAGCATCACCCCTGCTTCTGATACGGGCAAACCCAGAATCCGATACACCCCGCTCATACAGATTTCGAGATAGTTCAATCTCTGATTCGTCGAGTGTTTTTCTTGCATGCAGTCGTTCAATAAGCCGGATATGTTCCTCAATAATCTCCTGCTTCCGGGTCTGAACAGCAAAATAACTCTGGGCAAAGACGATCTCCTCTTTTCTTGGATCTCCGTTCTGTGCTATTAGGTAACAGGCATACCGGGTACATTTGACATCATCGATCTGGCGTTCTGAACCAGAACCAAGAGTGACCATTTTGTTGACGTCAACAAAATGATCTATACTCTCGTATTTTGCATTTTCACATTCTTCCCGGGCTTTTTCTATCACCTTCAGAAAGTTTCTCCACTCAGTATACCCAAGTAATCCCTGAAGGTCCCGTGCATACCAGAATTCTATTCCTTCCTGGGTTTGGACCATCTGTTCGAAGAATGGATGGAGTCGGGTGACGACATCACCTTCCATTAAAACTCTCCTCCTCCTGGAACACATGGGAAATTTCCACCCGGAGGGACCCTGATTAGCGCTCTCTTATCTCCTGCATATTTATCTGAAACATGTTTAACGAAAAGCACAACGAGAACATAATCTTTGTATTGAGAAGCATCCCTCTCTCCCCGGAGTTCATCGCAACTTTTCCAGAGGGAACTGCAGAGTTCGGATTTTTTTATCGGCATAATCCATCAGTAGTAGATACTACTCTTTCATCGTGAATGATGATAGGAGTTATGCAATTCATGATTAAAAATTGGAATTACTGAATTCTGTAAAAAAAAATTTCGTCGTATTAATTGTAAAAGTTTCGTTTACCATTATTAATATCCTAAATAAAAAATCAAGCCGATAATCTTATCCCTCCTAAAACATACTTATTTCAGGCAAAAATTATGGCAGAATTACCAAGTGCAGCAGTAATCAGAATCGCTAAGGCCAACGGGGCCGAGCGTGTGGGAAGCGATGCAACCAAAGTGCTGATAGAGAAAGCAGAAGAATACATCGGCCAGCTAACAAAAGAAGCTACCAAATTGGCCACCCATGCCGGAAGGAAGACACTCAAAGAAGAAGACATTGACCTGGCATCTCAAAATATCTCCAAGTAACCACTGAGAGAATATCCCTATAACTTATCCTTCTTTTACCCCTCTCTCCTCATCCGCATCACCGATGCTCTCATCGCCAGCCTCGACACCCCGATCTTCTCTGCAACCTCGCTATACGATGCATCGGGATTTTCCTGAAGCAGCAGCCATATCAAGTTCCGGGTGTTTCCCTTCGTTTCCACACCCTCATCAATCGATGGCTTACGAAACTCTCCCCAAATCAGACCTCAATACGCCCATTACGGCCTCGAAGCTTGCGAAATAGATAACTGGCGGTAATGCGTGGACACACAGTGAAAGTGAGGTTGGGTACGCCCGGTTTACATTGAAGGCGGTCGAAAGAATTGTGACAGCGATAACTAAGACCCTTTTTTTGTTTGTTAAATTTCTCAGAGTTCAAAATTCTACGTGCAATACTAAACAATTTCGTAACTATTCAGCCGGGTCTCAGCGCTCTTTTTAGTATCCCGGGAAAATCTCCTTAAATCATTGAGATTTTCATTAAAAAGCGAATTTCTACCGAAAAAGCTTAATACTAGCAGTTTTAACGTGTTATTACTCAAAAT
>CAIYHQ010000124.1 GCA_903926075.1 uncultured Methanomicrobiales archaeon | reverse complement strand
TACAGCTCGCTTCAAAATCTCGATCTTCCAGTCATTATGGACTATGCGTATTTTAATGTATCAAGGAATGGTACGAATCCAGGAGTTTTCCATGTGGATCTTGTCAGGAAGGGAGAGATCATCAAAACCTATTCAACAGAGGGCAGCTCGGTCTCTTTTAAAAATATTGATGAATTCCTATCGACTTCGGTGAGGAACCCAGGTATTGTTCTGAATGTTCCAATAACAGTGAAGATAATAACGGATGGAACATGGTATGGAGAAGTGACCGACAAGTACGGGGACCAGTCGGGAAATGGTAATGGTCCTGCCACACTTACACTAGATAAGCCCGTGTTGCCTGTAAAAGCATGTGTTCAAAACAGGACTGCTCCTAATCCTATTACTGTGGAAATGTACGAGGGAGACACGCTTTTGAATAGATCAGAGATGAAGAACACACAAGGATATACCTGTGTAACAACAGGGTAATAATTACTTTTTTGTTATTCCCCTTGAATATCCGTCTTTTTTCTCTAAAATAATCTATCCAAGGAAAACTCAAAATTAATATCTTGAAGAACTTCACATCACTATATTATGATCAGAATTGTGAGTAATATCGTACAATTTTAAAGCGATATATGAAGAAGTAATTAAAAAGGTTTTGTGATCTTTTGACCATTAAGAGAAGAAAAGAAAGAGAACAAATAGGACTTATGAATTGGAATAGAACTCTTTTATGTCGCAGGCCTTTTTATTCCGGACCCGGACATAAAAATTTATATGATAACTCCTGATAGAACATTATTATGCCCGGTATATTCAGGTCATTTAAATTTATTTTTCCTTTCATAATCTGTATTATCTGCGTCCTCTTTGTTGCAGTTTTTGCAGAAACAATAGGGGACATGGACATTGAAAGCCTTATACTCATCAGCCCGCCAAATGAGGATAAATTATACTATTCTCCTTTAATATCAGGTGATTCCATTCTTTTTTATGCTAATTCCATCGATGAAAGTAATAATGTATCCCGGAGGACTGATCTTTTCGACTATTCGATTTCGACAGGAAATTTAACCTTGATAGGCAAGGGTAAAGTAGGTATACAAACATGGGATAGTGCTAGAATAGGAGGGAAATGGATTGTATATACTCGACATAATAATTCTATAAGCAAAAATTCTCCCGCAGGTACAGATATTTTTTCATTTAACTTAGATTCTGGGAAAGAAGAACTGCTTGGTACCAGTTTTGGAACAAATCCTGATGTATCTGTCGACGGTGACATTGTTGTCTGGGAGACCGGAACAAAAGAAACGGTCTGGTTTGGTCTCACGAATACCAGGGAATACTTTGTCATATATAATCTATCGAAGCACTCAAAGGCAAATTTTATTCCCAGTCTTCCGGACAATCCTGGAAAACCAGTTCTCTATAAGGATCTTCTTGTGTATGAAGGTACCAGTTACGATCTTAGAAATAAAATCACAGGGAAAAGTATTTTTAACAACAATATCTTCTGCTATAACATCAGCTCAGGAAAAGAGAAACAGGTCTCGTTTTCAGGGCATGCATATTTCCCTTCTGAATCAGGTCCGAATATAGTCTGGGAGGATACCAGGAATGGTAACCCTGATATTTATCTCTATAACCTTTCAGGCAGCAAGGAACAACCAGTCTGTACCAATAGTGCTGACCAGCGTAATCCAAAAATATCAGGTGACTGGGTTGTTTGGGAGGATAAAAGACGCCAGCCTGCGCAACCCAAAGTAAATGCGTGTCCTTCTGGAGAATACTGTCCTGTCGAAACGCAAGTGCCTCAAGTATCAGATATTTACCTGTACAACCTTACGAAAAAGATTGAGTCCTGTATATCAGTACCTATTGGTAACCCCTCCCAGATTACCGGACAGAACACTGATTCGGATGTATCAGATCACCGCGTCGTTTGGGCAAGATATGGGGCGGTGTACCTATACCCCTCAACAAAATAATTTTGTAAATAAGAAGGGCTGAAATTTAATTTTTAAACTGGTGAGAGATCATCTCGTTTTCCAGCTCTAATTTATGAAATATTATTTCAGACTTCCCAGCCATTCAAATACGGGCATGATATGAATTTTCATATCCTTACAGGTCTCCTCACCATACTCGTTCAGGGTGATAATCGTACCCTCTTTTAAATCATACAACTCCATTGCCTCACATAATCCCCTAATCTCCCGAATCCGTGTTTCCGAACTCTGCAGGGATTCAGTAACCTGGACTGCGTGAGTAATTTTACGGTGTTCTTGTAGAAGAAAATCACATTCATACCGGTTTTTGTGGTAATAAACCTCTCTTTTTGCTTTTTTCAGCGCAATGAACACTGCATTCTCCAGGAGACGCCCTCGATTTTCTGAGAACGCGAATGCTATTGATGAAATGATGCCGGTATCAAGACAATATATTTTTTTTGGATTTGCAACTTGCTTCCTGACCGTATAATCAAATTTTTTTACAGTATAGAACAGGAAGGCATCCTCTGCATATCCAATATACTCCTTCACGGTTTCTGCCGATAACTGCAATGAATCTGCTATGCGGTTGTAGGAAGATGGGGTGGTTATGTTCGATATAATGTAGTAGAGTACATCGTAGAGATCGCTGTTATTCCTGACATTATTGGGATATATGATATCTTTGAGGTAGATTGTCTCATAGTAATTTTTTAGTATCTCCCGTTTGAGATTCTCATCTGGTTCAAGAACTACACGTGGAAACCCCCCATATTCAAGGTAAGTGGTAAAAAGAATCCGCCTGCGGATGAGCGGGGGATTATCTACCTCCCAAAACCCGAGGCATTCTTTAAACGAAAGCGGCCAGATGGTGCAAGAGAAGTACCGCCCTGAGAGCCGTGTGCTTATCTCGCGCTGAAGAAGAGATGATGTTGAGCCGGTCAGGATGAGTTTGAGGTCAGGACGTGTGTCGGCCAGGGTCTTTACTGTTGCGACCCAGTAGGGGAAATTTTGGATCTCGTCAATACAGATTGTGAAATGCGTTATTTCTTCATGCCTTGAACAGTGTTCTTCGATAATTTCTTTCAGAAAACCCGGGTCTTTTGACCTGCTGAAAAAGAGCGGTTCATCAAGGTTTATGTAAAGGACTGCTTCTTTCTCTTTCAGGGTATTTAGGAGGGAGAGTATTATCTGGTAAACAAGTGTAGACTTTCCTGTACGCCTGGCCCCGATTAAAAGTAAGATCTCCTTTACTGGCAGGTACTGTCGTATCTCCGGGAAGTACTGAAGCCTGTCAACTCCGGTCACAAACGGCTTGTCGAACCACCACGGGTTCTGGCTTTCAAGAGAGGCCCTGACCTTTTCGTCCATCTGTCAGATATGATTGATGATTATTAATAAAATTGCCGATCATAGTTTATGATTATTGAGTTTAGCAGGGAGTTAGGGTTAAGGTTTCCATACCGATAATCCGGGTATACGTGAAAAATCCATATCGTTTGATGCAATATGTGTAACCTTCTCTTTATGAATTTCTGACAGATCTCCCCGAATTTGGGGTGCTTGAGGAAAATGTACAAAAAGATGTTTGAATCAATAAAAATACGTGTGCCTGACGGAACCTGATTAAGATTCAAACCCATTCGTCCATCGAGATAATCTCATCTGCAGTTTTTTCATCAATTGAAAATAACCCGAACATCCGATCGGCAACCGGACGCCTTATTTCAATTATAACTGATTCCCCTTCTTTCAGGGGGAGATCACGTGACGGCTTTAATATTTTATTTTCATACCGGGCTTCCGAGAGAATAGGCATTTGTAAACACAACTATTAGAGTAATATGTGTGTTTTTATGATTAAAAAAGATTGGTTGAGGACGAGACCTCCTTTAGTACCTTGGAAATTATTCACGTTTTAATATTCCTTTAAAATGATCATCCTATACTATCTCAATCATTAAGATCTATCCATAATTCCTGAAATCCTCCCGTTTTTATGGCTCCAGTTTCGGCATTTTTCATTGCCTCCCGTGCTCTCGCTGCATGGTCTGCCCTCTTTTTATCTCTTAACCGGTTTTTGATGATATTGAATACATATTCCTGGTCTTCATTCCCTAATTCGTTTATCTCATCAAGAATTACATTGATAGCTGGCATATATCTCTTTTTTTGATCTGGATTGCCTATAGGTTTTTCTCACTGGTAATGAATATCGCCAATTTAGGGACAATCTCTTCAATCACAAGCCAGTTATCCATGGCAATGAAAAATAAACAAATTCATCCACAATTCCCTCAATATCCATAGTTTCTGTTCTCTTTATAAATCTCTGACAGGTCTCCTCAAATTTGGGGTGCTTGAGGAAAATATACAAAAAGATGTTTGAATCAATAAAAATGCGTGTTTCAGACTGAGCCTGATATAGATTCAACCCCATTCTCGCCCATGTAGTTTCGAACAGCCCCCATAGAACGAACAAACTCTGCAACACTCCATGCCTGAGCAATTGCTCCCTGTGGGTGATGCGGGGCGTCTCCGTCAAATAACTCAGGAATTGTCCCGGCCCCGCTTGTAATCAGGTAGTTCCAAAGCGGGAAAAGTCTTTGCTTTAGATTTGAGGCAGGTTCAGAGAGTCTAATCCTGGTTTCGATTTCAAACCCTGTCAACCATGGCCACACCATTCCATTATGATATGAAACATCTCCTATGAAGCTTCCAAAGTATCCAGGTTCGCTCTTTCCAAGGCTTCTGGGGCCGTAAGGAGTAATTATTTCCCTTTTTAATGCTGTCATTGCTGAAATTGCCTGTTTATCAGAGAGAAAACCCAGGCCAAGTGCGATAAGCTGGTTTGGTCTTAAAGTGGGGTCATCAGGGTTTATTGTATCAAAAAGGTAACCCCTCTCTTTGTTCCAGAAACCCTGGAATTCATTTTCGGCAGTTTTTCTATCTACAGGCAGGGAAATATCCAGGATTTCAGCGGTTTCCAGGGCATGAAGCCATAATGCATTAATTTCTACAGGAAGCCCCTCACGGGAAGTGTGCCTGGTATCCATCCAGGTTGAGCCTGCTCTAACCCTGATTAATGAGCCCTCAAGTGAACAGATCCCATTTTCCGGATACTTATTTAAAAGTCTTTCAAGGATGGGCCTAGTTTCTTTCAGGAACCGGGAGTCAGGATTTGAAATCATGTATTGTCTGACCGCCCAGAAAAGCCAGAGTGGAGCATCACTGGAATGATAATTATCCGGCCACCTGTTTAGGATTCTTCCCTCTTTTTCGTGTTTTAGGAAAAACCGGAATACATTCTCAGCTTCCTTAAAGAGATTATTTGATAGGAGAAGGCCTGGAACACTAATTAAAGCGTCTCTTCCCCAGGGTTCCCGAAACCAGTAAAAGCCCGCAATAATTGAATTATTAAGAAGAAATATATCAGGTGCCCTTTTAACCATTTCCAGTTTCTTTGAATTTTTTTGATTACTTGATCTTTTACTATCTGTTAGAGTGACAGTAAAATGGGAGTCAGTTATATGGCCCGAAAATTTTCCTGGTGAATCCAAATTCTCTAATGCATCATATCCCCTTTTTTCTTCCACCTGATAATAATTATCATAATAAATACATGGATTGTGTTGATATGGCAAAGATGAAGTCAACGTATAATCAAGATAACTGATTCCATTTTCAACTTTTTCCCATCTGATTTGATAATTATTTTTATTAAGTGACCCAACTTCCCTAAAGCCAAATAGTGGCTTTAAACTAATTTCAGCAGACCCAATAATGTCATATCTTATGCTCAGTCCGTGATCAAGTTCAATTGTCTTGAGCACCATTGCATCAGGCAGTGTGTAGAGAAGGGTTACAGGATAAAGGGTTGCACCTTTGAGGTAAGTGAGACTTTCGTCAGTAAAGACTCCCCTGTAATGTGCAGGTGATAGGCGGATTCCATTCACTCTGTCGTCGAGCGAAGAAAGTACAAGCTTGGTTCCATCAATGTAGAGTCCATGGTATCTGCGGGTATTTCCGGCAAATGAAGAAGAAGAATATGTATCAGAATCAACCATCAGGTATTCGGTACCTGATGCTGTATTGTACTCTTTTAGTTCAGGGCCATATCTGATAAAGTAAATAGGAGGGAATATACTATAAATCGATGGTTTTTTATCCATTATGGTGAATTTTGTATCATTGAGTGGATGTTCTTTGATACTTCATGGTAATAAGCGTCTATGGTGTCTTCATACACCTTTGTCGTCTCCTTTGCTATATGGTTCCATGTAAACTCTGCAAGTACTCGTTCCCTCCCTTTTTTACCGAAAAGTTCTCTCATATCTCGATTTTTTAAGAGAAGTATAACATATTTCGCAATATCATGCGAATCAAAAGGATTGATATGGAACCCGTTCTGATCTTCACCAGATGAGAGAACCTGTTCCCTTAACCCTGATGTTCCAACTGCACCAACCACCACAGGTTTGCCCATGGCCATAGCTTCAGTACAAACAATTCCAAATGGCTCATATTTTGAAGGAAAGATTGCGATATCGCACGCAGAATAGTACATAAGCCGCTCTTCTTCATTAACATATTTATTATGAAATATTACATTCCGGGTAAGATCATTCTTATGGATTATTTCATTAATCATTGTGTCCATCTCCCCGCTTCCAAGGATTATTAACCTGGCTTTTGGGAATTCTTTCACTATCTGAGGCATAGCAAGAACTAGTGAATCAACACCTTTTACCCAGGTAAGTCTTCCCACAAAGAAGATGAGCGGATCAGTTCCAATTCCGTTTTTATCTCTCCACTCCTGGATTTTTTCAGGAGCGAAATGATCTGGACGATATTTTTCCGGGTCAACTCCATTGTATACTACCCTGATTTTCTGTTCCTGGTACCCAAGTTTGACAAGTTCATCCCGCATTGCATATGAGACAGTTACAATGGTGTCAGCTTTTTCTGCTGCCAGCCTTTCAATTGCCATCACGGTCTCTGAGCTCTGTCCTGACCGTCCCTGCTCTGTTGAGTGAAAGTGAAAAACAAATGGCTTTCCCAGATTTTTCTTTGCAATTATTCCTCCTAATGCTGCAAGCCAGTCATGTGAGACTACAATATCAAAATCCCGCCTATCCTTTTTCACAAGGGAACTGATTAGTTTCGATGCAGAAAGGAAGTTATAGAAAATAGTTTCAAGGAAAAAGTTCTGGCTTCCAGGGTCCCAGCGTTTAACGTCCTGTGGGTTGATAATATTAAATATATCTGATGTATCCATAAGGAGAGGTCTGTGAACTTCGACTCCTGCCCAGAAGTCACTAGTTGGTTCAGACCCGGTATTACGGGAAAAAACAGTGATAGTGTGGCCTTCTCTTGTATATTCCCTTGTGATCTCCATTGCATACGTACCAAGTCCACCTCTGAAGAAAGGTGGAAATTCATCAACCAGATATGCTATCTTCATTGCATTGCCTTCTTGTACACTTCTACCATCTGTTCAGAGATTTTTTTCCAGTGAAACAGTCTGTCTGTTTTTTTCCTGCCTTTTCTTCCTATACTGGAAATCATATCAGGATTATTAATAATTTCATTAACTCCCCATGCTATTCCCTGAGGGCTGGGTTCTACAAGGACACCATCTTCAAGATGGCTGATGTTCTCGGAGAGACCACCGACAGCTGACGCTACTACACCTTTTCGTGCACTCCACGCTTCAAGTAGTACAATTCCAAAAGGTTCATTTCTGCTTGGAATTACAACAATATCAGATGCATTGAGGAGACGAATATATTCTGAATCTGAGATAAATCCTGTAAACTGCACTGGAAGGCCATATGACGAATTCTGCAGGTGTTGTAACATACCGCCTGTTCCTGCACAAATAGCCCGGACATCATCCCGGTGAGCTCTTATTGCAGGAAGTGCATCAATAAACAGATCAGGACCCTTCTGGTATGCCATCCGGCCAATGTAGAGGATAAGCGGAGTGAAAGGATGTATTCCATATCTTCGTTTTATGTCCCCGGGATCTATTGCGACATCAAATTGCTCCGGGACTACACCGTTAGGGATGACATCAGTCTTCCATTGGGGTACATTGTATAGATTCACAATTTCATTGCAAAGCGTCTTTGAGACCGCAGTCACTCTTTTTGCAATGAGTGCACCATACCATTCTTTTCCTGAAATATCCTTGAATTCCCACCAGTCTCCAAAGTATCCTCCATTTCTTCCGTACTCAGTGGAATGGAATGAAAAAACTGTATTTCTCTCTTTTAAAAGATGCATTGCCTCTATAACATGCCAGTCATTGAAGTGAATGATATCAAAAGGAGGATTGTCAAAGTCTCTGAACCTTGCTACTAGTCCATGTGAGAGATCGTTACAATATTCAATTATATTTCTTCCATAGGGTCGCCACACATGGTACTGAACATTAAATAAATTAAAATCCTTATCTCCGCGGGTGAAGAAATGGACTTCATGTCTCTTTGCAAGAGTTTGAGCCATGTAGGTTGCAGCACTTGCAAGTCCGCCTACCCTGTCGGAATAAAGTGATTCCCAACTGAAAATTGCTATTTTAAGCGTTTCCACAGCTCATTTCGCCTCTTTTCCACAATACGAATTATATCATGACGATTTTTCGCTTTTTGTAATTCAAGTGCAAGTTTTTCATCACCTATTACTTTGTCTAACCAGGTTGAGAAGTCAAGACGTTTTATGTGGTATTCAATTGAATCGTCCGGTGCAACAGTTACCATCTCTAAAAATTCATCGAGGCTGAATGCCATGTGGCCTGTAGGGCCTCCTTCACTTGAAAAGTAAAAAGCTTCTTCCCTCGAAACATTTCGTAGAATTCTTGTAGATTTTGGATATTTTGCAGTTTTTATACATCGGTCTTCGAAATCAGAAATTATATCCATGTATGTAGAAAAAGCTTCGAATGCTGACTGATGGCTGAAATAGACATGAACGTCTCCGCAGGATCCGAATTTTGATGCCATATAATAAAAGTGATCGCTTGTCTGGAGATATCTCCATATACGGCTGTTGCATGAGAAATATCTGGCTTTTTCTACAGCTCGGAATGCTGATCTCTGCATAGAATTTTCCAGCCAGGCCGAGATATCCTTTTCAGCATCAGCCCATGAAATAAAGTCAGGAATATCAAGATCATCACGGACAGAATATCTTAATGCTTCAGTGGGAGTTATGGGCTTTACATTGCGTCTCATCAATTCGTCAGGGAGGTGCCGGAAAAAGTCAAATATTCCGGTTTCTTTCCAGCAATGTTCTCCTATTGTTTCGTAATCAATAAATAAATGAACACACTCTCCAGATGACTGCGAGACCCATTCCGAGAATTTATCTGCTGTAAGTGGGTACTGGTCCCAATCCTTGTTTGTAAACCGGAATGCCACATCATCAGATAGTTTGTAGTTCCTCATTATGAGTGGAAGCCCTTTGCATGAATAGAGGTAATCTGGACTTCTCCAGCCAAGGATACGGTCAACACCTTCTGTATAACATGCCTTAAATCCCATCTCTTTAATAGAATCAACAAGGTCGTTACTAAATGTAAACTCGGTATTCTCAAATATTTCAGGTTTCACTCCAAAAGTGTTTGAGATAAGACTTTGATGTTCTTTTACCTGATTGATAAATTCGGTTTTATCTTTGAAGATGCCTGCTATACTATGATAATAAGTCTGAGCCAGAAATTCAGAATTTTTATGTGTCGCAACTTCTTTTAATAAGGAAAGAACGTCGGGTCTCCAGGATTCAAGTTGTTCTACAAGTGTACCGGATATACTGAAGGCTGCTTTGAAATCCTTGTCAAGAAGATCAAGCATAAGCCTGGTTGCCGGTTCGTAACATTTTTCAGCAACTTTTCTAAGAATTTTTTCATTATGGTCATCAAGATATATACTGATAGGATCGGTTTGTAATTTTTTATCCTGGGCTGAAAAATATCGGTTTAATCTATAGGGCTGATGAAGTTCAAAGGCTAAGCAGATATCTGGCATATGGTAAACCTCGAATAATTTTATTATTTAAACTATTTAGTAATATAACCGATTATTGAACCGGCATTCTGATTCTTAACGTTGTTAACTATAGGTTCTGATTATTTATATGTTACCCTTTATATGAGTAGAGTTCATGATATCTTATATATAATCCAGTTACAGTGAAAATAGCTACCAAAAGAAAGATATTATGAAAGGGAAAAAGAATATTACTAAGAGTGTTCCAATTATGGTTACTCTTGAATGAAAAATTTCCGGAGACAATTAATGAACCAATCAGGTATCTGTCAGCGTTGCGGTGGAAATGGAAAATTTAATATTTTAAACAAGGAAGGCGAACTTGTTTGCAGTTGTATCTGCCCTGAATGTTCAGGTTTAGGTGATGAATCATCCTCTGCATTAAATGTGTAACAAAATAACTAAGTAACAAAAACACTTAAGTAATAGATCACCGCAAGGTTCCATCTATATTTTTATATAATTTATTCTCACATACTTTTCCAGCAGTAGGCAGGAAATTTTATTGATAATCCTGAAAATGTTCTCTGCGTCATACCATGTTGAGAATTTATTTGCTAGAATGAGTGTTTCTCTGTTGTGATCAGATGTGTGGAATAATTAGTGTTATAGATCGTTCACGTGCAATGATGGATGGTTCTCGTATCAGGGAAGCCCTTGCCATGATGAACGAAAGGGGGAGCGGGGAAGGAGCAGGATATGTTGCATATGGTGCATTTCCTGATTTTAAAGATTATTACGCGATACACGTTTTTTATGACAATATTCATGAGACGAAAGATGATGTAGATGCAATCCTGAAAAAATGGGGCCATATTGAACATGAGGAAGAGATTCCCACATTTGACGTCCCTGGGATAAAAAGAATTCACACACCGTGGAGATATTTCTTCAAACCTGACACCAGTCTTATGTTGAGGAGCCCGACACCGGATGAGGATATTATAACCTATATCGTGATGAAAGTCAATGAAAGCATTAAAGGAGCTCTCATATACTCATCCGGGAAAAACATAGCTCTCTTCAAGGCATCTGGATGGCCTGAAGATGTAGCAGATTTTTACCGGATTCAGGATTATAATGGTTATATCTGGCTTGGTCACAACCGCTATCCAACGAATACCCCAGGATGGTGGGGGGGGGCCCATCCCTTCAACCTCCTTGACTGGAGCGTTGTTCATAATGGCGAGATAACATCATACGGCACAAACAGGCGGTATATCGAGAGTTATGGGTACCAGTGTTCAATGTTTACTGATACAGAGGTTGTTGCCTATTTGTTTGACCTGCTTGTGAGAAGACACGGTCTTAAGGATGATATTGCAGTAAAAGCTCTTGCTCCGCCTTTCTGGGAAGCAATTGATTCAATGCCTTCGCGGGAGAGGGAGTTTGCTACAGCAATCCGCCTTACGTATGGACCTGCCCTTATGAACGGACCATTTGCAATAGTAGTTGCAAGGGAAGACTCTATTGTGGGTTTTACAGACAGGATAAAGCTTCGGCCACTTGTTACAGGAGAATATGGTGACAGAATTTATATATCAAGTGAGGAGGCTGCAATTCGGGTTATGGAACCCTGTGTTGAAAATATCCGGATGCCAAAAGCCGGTGAACCTGTAATAGGGAGGGTATATTCATGAGCATTGGCAGTGTTCCGGTCCGATACAAAGTTGAGATTGATCACGACCGGTGCATGCTTTGTGAGCGATGTGTTGAGAACTGTTCCTACGGTGTATTTCGAAAATCCGGGAATGTAATAAAAGTAAGCCCGAAACAGTGTGTGGCCTGTCACCGATGCATTGCGATGTGCCCGCGTGATGCGATCTCACTTTCAGCCCGCCCTATTGATTATCGTCCCCATCCTATCTGGACAGATGAAGTGCGGGAATCAATCTATAACCAGGCAAAGACAGGGAAAATAATTTTAGCAGGTATGGGGAATGCCCTGCCTTATCCGGTTATATTTGACAGACTTGTCCTTGACGCATGCCAGGTAACAAATCCCAGCATAGATCCTCTTCGTGAGCCGATGGAATTAAGGACATATATCGGCAAAAAACCGGCTAAGATTGAATATAAGGAGAATGAATCTCACGAAATTGAATTGACAACAAAAATAACAAAGAACCTCCAGATTGAGACACCGATAATGATCGGTCATATGTCTTACGGGGCGATAAGTCTCAATGCTCAGCTATCGCTTGCTAAAGCTGTATCAGAAGTCGGAACGTTTATGGGGACTGGAGAAGGTGGGCTTCATGAAGCGCTTCATCCATACCAGGACCATATGATTGTCCAGGTTGCTTCAGGTAGATTTGGTGTCGATATTGATTACCTTGAGCGAGGTGCAGCAATTGAAATTAAAATCGGGCAGGGAGCAAAACCAGGGATAGGTGGACACCTCCCTGGTGAAAAGGTATGTTATGATGTATCATGCACAAGAATGATCCCTGAAGGCAGTGATGCTATAAGTCCGGCCCCTCACCATGACATTTACAGCATAGAGGACCTGAAACAACTTGTGAGAGGCTTAAAAGAGGCAACCGAATGGAAAAAGCCAGTTTTTGTTAAGATAGCTGCTGTGCATAACTCAGCTGCAATTGCTGCGGGTATTGCACGTTCATCTGCTGATGCAGTAGTTATCGATGGTTTCCGGGGTGGAACCGGAGCGGCACCCAAAGTATTTCGCGATCATGTAGGTATTCCGATAGAGGCCGCAATTGCAAGTGTTGATGCAAAACTCAGGCAGCAGGGCATTCGAAATGAAATTTCACTTATTGCAAGTGGAGGAATTCGGGAGAGTGCAGATGTTGCAAAAGCTATTATGCTCGGAGCAGATGCGGTATATATTGGGACAGCAGCACTCGTTGCACTTGGGTGCAGGGTCTGCGGTACCTGTTATCGAAATCTCTGCCCATGGGGAATTGCCACCCAGAGACAAGACCTTGTTGACCGGCTGGATGTAGAAAATTCATCCCGTCAGGTGTCCAACCTTCTGAATGCATGGACCCTTGAACTTGCAGAACTGATGGGAGCCGCGGGAATCAACAGTATTGAGAGCCTCCGGGGCAACAGGGACAGGTTAAGATCTTATATGCTTGATGAATCCCTGATGCAGGTACTTGATGTCAAATCTGTGGGGGCCTGAATAAAAATGAATAGTGTCAGAATCGATGCAAAAGGACTCCATTATACTCCATTAAACCAGTTAATCAGGCAGGCGGTTCTTAACGGGGCTGAAGAGATAATAATTGACAATGTGATGGGTCAGAGGTTCATCGGAGACGGACTTAAGGGTAACACAAGAATAATTATCAATGGTGTTCCAGGTGGAGATCTTGGAATGTTTATGAGCGGGCCAACCTGTATCGTTCATGGTAATGCTGATCATGCTCCTGGAAATACCATGGACTCTGGAAAACTTGTTATCCATGGAAGCACTGGCGATGCAGTAGCTCATAGTATGCGGGGAGGCAGTGTTTTTGTACGCGATAACATAGGATACCGTGGAGGAATTCATATGAAGCAGTACCTGGGAAAGAAGCCGGTTCTTGTAGTTGGTGGGACTGCACGTGCTTTCCTTGGTGAATATATGGCTGGAGGACTTATCGTTCTCCTCACCCGTAATGGAGTGAAACCGTTTGATGAGCAGGGAATAGCGAGTGGCATTCATGGAGGTGAAATTTTCATCAGGGGAGACTTTGATGAAAAACTCCTTGGAGTCGGGGCAAGAAAATTACCCTGTAATAGTGAGGATATGGACCGGGTAATTCCATTTATTCGTGAATTTGCCCAATGGTTTAACCTGGATGAGGGACCTCTTATGGAAGGTCAGTTCTACAGGATTACTCCGGCGAGTTCGAGGCCGTTTGCAAATAAATATACCTGGGAGTGAACCATTTTGACAGAGAAGAATTATCAGGACCTGAAAGCTGAAGTCTGGGACCGCGACATCTGCTCAGGGTGTGGAGCATGTGTCGCAGTGTGCCCAGCCGATTCCTTATTTTTTAAGGAAGGCGCTATGTCATTATGTCCGGTGTCAAGCGGATACTGTAAGGAAGTGACAGAAGGAGTAAAATGTGGAGCATGTTATGCCGTATGTCCAAGAACTGAAGAATTGCCAAAGGAACCGGTTGGCAAATATCTTGACGCATTATCCGCACGTGCTTTAATTGATGTAAAAAAGCGTCAAAAGGGAGGAGCAGTCACTGCGATTCTCTGGAATGCACTTGAGGAAAATCTCCTTGATGCGGTAATTACAGTAACTGAAGACAAGTGGACACTCCGCCCTGGCTCTGTGGTTATTACTGGAAAGGAAGAACTAATATTTCAGGCAGGAAGCCGGTACAGCTGGCTTGTCCCGCTTCTTTCGGCCTTAAAGGAAGCTGTGGTTGACAGGAAGTACAAAAATGTAGGAATCGTAGGCGTTCCCTGTGTTGTTGAAGCGGTACACCGAATGAAAGAGAGCGACAATGATCTCCTGAAACCATTTGGGAATTCTATACGGCTTGTAATAGGGCTTTTTTGTACTGAATCGTTTGATTATAACACTCTGATTCATGAACACCTTAAAAAAGAGTATAATATTGAGCCATGGTCCATAAAAAAAATGGATGTGAAAGGTAAATTAGAAATTACCCTTCAAAATGGTGAAAACCTGATAATTCCTTTAAGGGAAATTGAAAAGACAATAAGGAACGGGTGCAAAATCTGTACTGATTTTTCTGCAGTTAATTCAGACATATCAGCAGGTTCCATTGGCTCACCTGACGGGTTTACAACTCTTCTTATTAGGACAAAAACAGGTTCAGGTTTTGTTGAAAGTGCAAAATTCAATAAGAGACTTGAGACAATACCGGCTCTTAATATTGAAGAAGTACTTAAACTAGGGGCACGGAAAATCGAAAAAAATTCTAAAAATAAAAGTTTATATTAAAGTCCTTTCCACAAGGGACTTTGCACTTATTTTGGCCTCATCCCGTATCTCCTGTTCATTTGGTATAATCCTGTCAAGCATCAGGACACGTCCATCGCAGATGGTAGTCCTGACCACTGATCCATTACATGAGTAAACAAGGTTTGAAACAGGGTTGTGGATAGGTGTGTTCATTGGAACTTCAGGATCGATAAGAATAATATCCGCAGGCTGACCGACCGCAATACTGGTAGCCCCCATTCCTAGTGCAGACGCACCGGCAGCCGAACCCATCTTCAGCACTTCGTCTGCCGGGAGAATAGTCGGGTCATTGGATGCAAATTTTTGGAGAAGAGCTGCGAATTTCATCTCTTCAATCATATCAAGGTTATTATTGGATGCACAACCATCGGTGCCAAGTGTAACATTTGTCTTTGCATTTTTCAGCCATTGGTAAGGCATTGCTTTATTTACAGCAAGTTTCATGTTGCTGACAGGGTTATGAGCAACATGAGTCCCTTTTTTTGCAAGGAGTGAACACTCTTCAATATTGAGCCAGCAACAATGTGCAGCTATCGTTTTATCTGTTAAAATTCCGCAGTCGTTAAGAACTTCAGGGGGTCTCTTTCCTTTCGCTTTCACTGAATCATTTACTTCCCCTTCGGTTTCACTGAGGTGAATATGAATGCAGATCTCTTCGTTTTTTGCAAACTCTGAGCACCAGCGAAGTCCAACTTCAGATACCGTATAAATTGCGTGCGGTCCAACTGCAGCTTTTATTCTTGGATTATTTCTGCTTTTAATAGATCTAACAAAATTTTCAGTTGCAACAATCTCACTTTCAAGTTTTTCCTTGATAGAGAGGTCGATAAATCCATGGGCCAGTGTTGCACGAATGCCTGTTTCATCTACCGCCCTGGCTGCAGCATCCATAAAAAAGTACATATCATTAAAAGTGGTCGTCCCGGAGGCGATCATCTCAATGCAAGCAAGACGGGTGCCGCTGTAGACATCCTCTGCAGTGAGATGTGCTTCAAGTGGCCAGATTTTGTCAGAAAGCCATGGTTGCAACTGCATATCATCAGCGTAACCCCGCAGAAGAGTCATCGCTGCATGAGTATGGGTATTTACAAAACCAGGGAGTGCATATGCACTTTTTCCTTCAATGACAAATTCAGCTTTATTCTGAAATTTTGTACCAACATCTTCTCCTAATTCCTCAATTTTTCCGTTTTCACCGATGAAGACATTAGATCTCTTTTTATTGACGATAACATCCTTAACAAGGATAGATCCTCTTTTTTTTAAAATTTCATCCATCTTTATATTCACTCATCCTGATAGCTCACTGATTATCATTTGAACCATCCTTTCGCTCCTTTTACTGAATTTTTTTGAATTGCTTAGAATGTGTTCAAATGTGAGTTTTTCCGATGTAAGTCCATTTGCATAATTATCAACTGTACATATTGCAAAAAATGGGATTTCAAGTTCACATGCAAGTGACGCTTCGCTTGCAACGGTCATTCCTACTATATCTCCTACCATTGCAAGCGCTCTTATTTCAGCAGCGGTCTCAATGCGGGGTCCTCTGGTCTGCACATAGGTGCCGCCAAAATTTGCATCTTCGAGTTTAACTGCCATTCTTTTTCCAAGTTCCAAGTCGAGATGGGGATGAATATGATTTATTGCGTGATCGTGAATAGTCGGGATATCCGGAATGCTGATGTAATCAGATGGAATTACAATTGATCCGGGTATTATCTCCTGTTTTAGTGAACCCGATGACCCTATTGAAACAATTCGTGTGACTCCAAGGATTGCAAGCGCAGCAAGATGTGACCTGAAGTTGACCCTGTGTGGTGGCTTTTCGCCCTGGTGACGAAGTAATACAGCGAAACCATCTCCAATCAGAACTTCGCTTTTTCCATATGGTGTTGAAACAATCTTTTTTTCGTAGTCCGGGAGGTCTGAATATAGGAGACTTGTTCCACCGATTATTCCAAGCATTTTATTAAATTTGAGCGGCACCGTTGAAAAAGGTTATAGTAATGTCGAGGTTTATTCAATCACATTCCAGTAATTCTTTATGAGAAGAACTCCAACTTTATTAGAGAGGGGGCCGGTAGATCAGTGGTAGATCGCTACCTTGGCATGGTAGAGGCCGCGTGTTCAATTCCCGCCCGGTCCATTCCCTTATAAACTAATATATTCTTTGAAACGATCACGGGTCCAAATTCTTCAGTTCTGATTTTTAAGTTCGTTTTTTCGGGACTCAATCACTTTTAGTCTCTTCTTCAGCTGGGCAATCTCTTTTTTTATCATGCGAAGCTCTATCACCTTCTTGCAGTTCAATAAATAATCTGTTCCACGTTCCTCGGCAATGTACTGCTCCAGCTGACTCCGCAGGAGCCTTATATACGGATTTCCCCAGATCGTCTCTTCACTATATTCAAGTCTGCCAACCCGGATACCTTCGGCAATGAAGTTCCGGACAATGGGATGTTCATTTATAAGTGCGTAAAATGAGTCCACCTCTTCGGGGTAATTCTCAATATTTTTCAGGTTAATAAATATCTCCTGGGATTCCTGCACCGTCTTTGTGACCGTCCCATGAACTGATGTCCCGACCAGATTGACTTCTTCCCCCTCAGTAAAGTAGTATGTGTACTGTTCATCCTCGTCCTCGGTTACTCAGAGCCACCCTGACTCTTTCTCCTCGCTGTCATCATTCTGGTATTTCGTGCATACACAATATCCGGATGGTCCGAGAGAGTGTCCTCCCCCAGTATAAGCCGTGCGGTAATCCTGTTTAGATGACGGTCATCACTCCATTTTTTATCTAATTTTACTGAGATCTCATGGGATTCCTCAATGGTTCGGATAATAAAGTCATTAACTGTATCCTGAAACCCAATATCCTCGAGCCTCATAAGCACCTCCCCCCGGGTGACTCCTGACCACAAGCCCCGTGCATCGCCATTATATTTTTCCAGGAATACTGCCATCCGGTGGACCATCTCATGCCTGATGGCATTTGGGTGTAGTCTATGCTCTGGAGGATAGCTCTTCCAGGCTGTAAGGTCAGTCCCCGCTATCACCTGCCAGAGAGTTTCCGGGGTAGCTTCTCGTCGTAAAAGAAATGCATTGATCCGGGTGGTGATGCGTTCAGGTTTTTCCAGGTACGAGATAAGAGATGCCAAAAGAAAGCGATTTGCCTCCTCTTTACTCATACAATAGATTCCATCCTTTGGAAGGGTTTTCTTTAACCCGTCCTGGTCTTTCTTTTTATTAAAGTAACAACTTATCAAATTATTCTGTATACTTTCAAAATCCCAAAGTGGAAGAATATGCGGCAATGTTCTTTTGAGTTCATCATCCCTTCCTGCTTTATGCGAGAGCTGTGTATCCTCATACCAGAACTCAGGGTCGGAATCCTCATTCAGAATTTTTTTTAGTTCGAAGAGTGTATTCTGATAGTCTCTTGTCGCCTTGAAGCATTTTGCCTTTGCTTGAGAAATCATCCCTTGTTGTGGGAGACAGGGAGTTAAGGTACATAAGTGCCTGGTCGTGCCAGCCAAGAATATTCAGAATCATTGCCGTTTGCACCTTTGCAGCCAATGTAGAAATTTTCTGAAAACAAGCAAGTGCGGCGATAAATTGTTCCTGCGAACGCTCCCTGCCCAAAAGACCCGGAACAACCGTGGATTCACAGGCAGCCAGGGCAGCCTTAATATCTGGTTGGCTTTCCTTGATTTGTCTGAGGATACCTCCACCAGTCGGTTTTATTATTATCGGGCGATATTCGAACATTGAGATCGCCTGCTTGAGAAGGTTTTCTTCCACTAACATCAGATTCTGTTTATTGGTCAATCAATTCCTTCCAAACATTTGTAGGGATCTGGTTAGTTTTTACTTCCTTGAAAATCATATTATCGAAACTATTAACGCCGATAAATATTTAATTTGATAACGGTTGTGAGATAATGGTGACAGTTTATTTAATTCCCCCCGGAACCCCACGCATCATGCTATGGGTATGCAGCAGAAATTCTGGGACCGGAAGACCTGCATATCGTTGTATATGGATTCTGGAATCTGTATCCCAATCTCAAAGGGTGGTTTAATAAACTGGGAAAAATCGCCTGAGTATGTCCTCAAAGCACGTGAAATTCCCACTGACAAGGAAAAAATTGCTACTTACCTGGCTTTATACGATATGTTTTGGGCCACAACCATGATTCAGAATGTGGACCAGCAGTACACGGAACTGCCTTTTCTTCTTGATATCGACGGCTTCAAGGGTCCAGGGATTCATTGATCTCCTTGCCCATCCAGATTCAGGATGTGCCGTGATTGATTACAAGTCCGGGAGTCAGTGAGTAATTGGTTGTATTTTTGTAAAGAATAATGAAATAAGAAAAGTAGAGCAGGATATTAGTGAATTAAGGGAGAAGATAATAAAAGCCTTCAATGATATTCTGGCAGATCCATTGATGGCATGAGATTAGGAAAATAAAATTATGCGTTTTACTGAAGTTCATTTTCCAAAAGCCATTTCCATACCGGTTTAATGTTTACCGTTCTGTCACCGGTCTTTCTGGTGTCCTCCTGGTCATTCGTCAGGATAAGACCTCTATCCAGTTGGAACGTCTCCATCGCTTCAAATAGACCCTCAAATTCGTGTTCCATATTCTTGTCGTTCATTTCATGACATACCTGAATTACACCGGTTATGCTCCGGCCATTTTTGATAATAAATTCGCATTCCCTTTTGCCTGAAAAATAAAATATCTCTCTTCCTCTTCGTTTAAGCTCGATGAATATGATATTCTCAAGGTGCCGCCCCCTATCCGGAGACATGGAAAAACCGCCAAGGATTGAAAATGCAGTATCGATACCATAGATCTTCCTCGGAGAGCTCAATTGTTTTTTTAATGAGTAATCAAACCGTGAAAGCTCGAAGAAAAGGTAGGCACTGCTCAAATATGTAATATATTCCTTGACCGTGATCGCATTGGACAATCCGAGACTCTTTTTCAATGAATTGTAGGTAAAAGGAAGGGATATCATCGATAAAAGGATCCCTACGAGTTCCCGTACAAGCCGTTGCTGCCTGATGGAGTACCGGGTAATTATATCGCGGTAAAGGATATTGTCATAGAGTGTTTTGATATATCCCTCGTCTGCATTTATGAGGTATTCCGGCATTCCGCCCTGTTCCCGATATGCAGCAAATGCCATTGTCAGTCCCACCTTCTCCTCCGGAATATATGGTGAATCCTTTCCGATTGTAATCTTTCTGAAACGTATATATTCTGCAAAGGAGAAGGGGTATAGTTCGAATAACCTGTACCTCCCGGTCAGACGGGTTCCGAATTCCCTGCTCAGCAGGGAGGCGTTCGAACCTGTTATCATTACTTTCTTCCCGCTGTCCTGGAGCCGCCTGACAAATGTCTCGAACTTATCAACGTTTTGGACCTCATCAAAGAAGTAGATGTCAGGTGTACCGTATACTTCTATCAGGACCTCGTTCAAGTCCTCAAATTCTTCGGCTTTAAATGTGAGGAGCCTTTCATCTTCAAAATTTACATAACAGAACCGCGTTCTGGTATCCATTACCTGCTTCAGGAGCGTTGATTTCCCGCATCGCCTGATCCCGGTAATGATCAGCACCCTGTTGTCATCAAACGCCTGGAGGACTTCTG
>CAIYHQ010000123.1 GCA_903926075.1 uncultured Methanomicrobiales archaeon | reverse complement strand
TTTCGTGGCTGGATACTTTTGAACTGGAACCCGTGACAAATAAAGAGATATCATAATTATCGTAGATCCTTCGGAGCCATCGGCTCCAGTTTGGCATATCCTGAATTTCATCCAGAAACAGAAATTTCGGTTCAACAAAAAAAGTCTCCTTTATCGAGGGTATCAGGTCCGATAAGAATTTCGTATCACGAGATATCCGTTCATCCTCAAAATTTATGTAAAACACTTCTTCTTTGCGATTCTCGATGAGCAGGCTATTTATTAATCTGAAGAGGAGGCAGGTCTTTCCGCATCGCCGAAAACCCGTTGCAACAATGATTTTTCTTGGCTTTACGTTAATATACTCATCTAACATCCTGTTTCTGGGTTTGAGGGAAGGAATTTTTTTATCAATCCATGAATAAAGAATCGTCTTCATAGATTCATTCATAGTACAATATTGTATCAAATTGTAATATTTATGTATTTTTAAATTCATTCGATAAAAAAAAACTCATGGAACCTGGAACCGGATGAAATATTATATAATCCTGCCGTCTGTGCTGCATCTCAATTTCACTTGAACTTCCTGTTCACATTCCCCATATTGTAATCGGAAATCGCACGGGATGATCTTCTGATCCCTCAAAAACCCGGTTCTCCAAAAATATCTTCTCCTCCCATGGTTTTCCCACTGCCCGATCAAAGATGATGAGATGAGCCTCATTTGCACCGCATCGATCAGCATACTTCCACGTCTGGACCATCCCATCAATGATCGTCTGCTCAAGGGACCTGCGAAGAATTTTTAATTCTATAATTACTCTCTGAAATGAGCCATCCTTTAGTCGCCAGATAATAAAGAGGTCAGTCCGTGTTCTTCCTAGCCCGTACTCCCGGTCTATCCGCCCACCACCATTGATGATCCGCTGAAGAAATGCCTGGAGGAGGATCTGAGGACCTGCTTCTTTGTAGGAAAACCGTTCAATCCAAATCTCGGAATTCTCCCGAAAAAACTGCCTGAAGGATTCAATAAGAGTGGGAACCTTCAATCTGCCATCTTCATCTACAAACCAGGACTGCCTAATCGCCATCCCGGACTGACTTTCCCAGGCGAGTTGTCTGGGGATGATCTCCTGATAAATTCGGTTGGAGATAGTAATCTCCCCACCCACAGCCTGAGTAATAAGACCAAGGTCCTCTACATATTCAATGTCTTCAGCACGAAGCATCCCTTCATAAACATCTCCCATGAGGATCGGTTCAATCACCCGTCTCACCCGTTCTTCTTTGAGTTTATCAGCAAGCTGGTCAAGATGCGTCTCCCGCCTGAGTATCAGACGTTCCTTCGCCTCTTCAACCATCAATGATGTGATTGAATTTTTTCGATCCTTCCCCTCCTCTAGTTTAAAACAGACTTCGTAAGCAAGGGCATTGACCAGCCATGGCTGACCGCAGGTCAGATGCCAGATAGATTCAAGTGCAACATCCTCGAATAACTGGCCAGTTTCTTCAGTATGCTGCAGGCAGAGAGATCTTGTCTCATCGCGAGAAAAATTTCCAAGCCGAAGTGACTCTGCCTTGATATTGAAGGCGCTTCCCCCGGTGATGATCTCCTGGTCCTTATCAGAGTGGATCCGGTAATCTCGGACATCCCGGACTCCGCAGAGGATGACTGACGCAGGAAATGAGGAGGGTCTTTCAGGATAACCCGAACGGATCTGCCGAAGGAGGGAGATAAGCGTATCACCAACAAGTGCATCAACCTCATCAATACAGAGGACAAGCGGTTTTTCATACCTGGAGCACCAGTTGGACAAAATTATTTTAAAAGCTATATTTTCACCGAACCCCTCAAAACCTGTATTGATGAGTTCCTGGAGAGTTACATCACCAAGTGTCCTTTCAGCTTGAAAGCTAAGTTCGGCGAGAATCGCTTTTATCCCTTTCCTGACATCACCCCTGGCCGTCTGACCACTCTCCACATTGATATAAAGTGCAATGTAGTTTCCCTCACGGTTCAGGTGATCCCGGAGGGCAAGCAGGCAGGAGGTCTTCCCACTTTGCCGGGGAGCATGGAGGACGAAGTACTTCTTCTGAGTGATGAGAGAGAGGATCTCAGCCAGGTCAAACCGTGAAAGCGGAGGGAGACAATAGTGATCCTGGCAGTTCACCGGTCCTGCAGTATTGAAGAACTTCATGTTAGGATATCATAGGTGATATTGACTGATATCTCTTGTTGAGATCCCCCATTCTATAGGTTCTTTCAAATCCCAACCTTATGGCTCTGGGGAACGTGTTACTTATTTCTCCTTCATATTCAATCTCATTTCGTAGATACTGCGTGATTGTTTCTCACACGATCTTTTCAATCTCGTCCTTTGACTGGCCTGTGAGTCGTGTGATCTCGTCGGTTGTTATTCCCCTTGCTTTCTTATGCTTTAAGATCTCAACACGCCCCTCTATCAGACCCTCGGTTTTCGCTTTATCAATAGAGCCCTGCTGTAGTATTATAAAATCCTGCCGTCTGTGCTGTATCTCGAGTTCATAACAGGAGAGCCCTGCCTCGTTTGCGATATCAAGAGCTTGTTCAATTTCAGGGATACTTGCGAGTGTAGCTGGCTTGATCTCGAGACTTCCAGCTTCCTTGACAAAATACAGCCATTTGTCCTCAAGCGTATCAAGTTCCTCAATATTTGAATTTTGCCTGAATTTGACTTGAAATTATTCAAACTTCAGGCCATTGACCATTAACGATGACTTATTAGTTATCAATAATCATTTTCAATTGGCTCTCAAGTCGTGGAAGGTCTTCTGTTATTGTAGTCCAGAGAATCCACATATCCACATCAAAATATCTGTGTGTGATAAGATTTCGCATCCCGATGATATACTTCCAGTCAATATCCTGAATATAATCGAGAATACGATGAATTGCATCCTTCATATCATCAAGAAATAGATGAACGTTTCTGTTTTCAGACATAAATTACATCTTTTTCCACATTTAGTCTGATCGCCGATTTAAGAGCCCGCGGAGTGGTTAGATCGACATTGATATTCAGTGCGTTACAAAGGTAATCACGGAGCTCCAGAAATTTGAACATACCGATCGGTTCTGAAAAATCAACTATAATGTCCAGATCACTTTTTTTCAGAAATATCGTTCCTTGCCACAGAGCCAAAAATACCAATAGATTCGACATGAAATCTAGATTTGAGGTCAGATCTTAATGATAAGAGGATCCCGATAAACTCCTCCCGGCTTTTCATATGATGTATGTAAGCTTCCTGTGCATATTAGTGCAGCGAGAAACGAGGGATCATTTCCTCTGAAAGAACTCCAGATGTATCACGGTAACTAGTAGGTCTTCTATCTCCTGGGCAATTTGCATCTCTTGTCGAATACGAGGGCATAGGGGACCATCTTCTCCTACAGAGATCTATGTCCCCACTGGTAACTGGTTTGCAACGAACTCATCATAATTCATTCCTCGCGTATATTCTTCAATCCATTTTATAGAATCAAGGATATGTTGGAGATAGACCCGATTCGTTTTCTTCACGAGAGGATCACCTGAGCATCCCGTTGGAACGAATCGATCAGATAGGGACTGATAGATTTTTCTGTTACGAGATCGACATCTCGCCCTAAAACTGATGCAAGTTCTCGGCGGATATGTGCTAGTTCAAGGAGACTTTTTGATTCCCGAAAGGCAACAACTATATCGAGGTCGCTGTCAGGACGTGCTTGTCCACGTGCAAATGATCCGACTATTGCAATACGAACAACCCCATAAGGTACGAGTACTGATAGAAGAATTTGTTTAATCTCTGAAGAGATCTGCTGAGTGCCTTCCATAAAACAGAAAAACCCAATTTAATATATTGTATTCAACAGAATGGTATAATAACATAATTACAGACTATATCAAATATCACCCTGGCCCTTTTCGACTTTTCATGATTTCTGAAATAAAATTTTCACCCAATTTTCAAGGACAAGAAGTCCGAGCATAATGATATCTGCCTCCACAAGTCGGATAGCGCTGATTTACTCATGGAACCTCAATAGAGCCCTGCTGTAGTATTATAAAATCCTGACATCTGTGCTGCATCTCAATTTCACTTGAACTTCCCGTTTACATTCCCCAGATAGTAATAGGAAACAGAACTGGATGATCTTCTGATCCCTCAAAAACCCGGTTCTCCAAAAATATCTTCTCCTCCCATGGTTTTCCCACTGCCCGATCAAAGATGATGAGATGAGCCTCATCTGCACCACATAGATCCGCATACTTCCACGTCAGGGTCATCCCGTCAATGATCGTCTGCTCAAGGGACCTGCGAAGAATTTTTAGTTCTATAATTACTCTCTGAAATGAGCCATCCTTTAGTCGCCAGATAATAAAGAGGTCAGTCCGTGTTCTTCCTAGCCCGTACTCCCGGTCTATCTGCCCACCACCATTGATGATCCGCTGAAGAAATGCCTGGAGGAGGATCTGAGGACCTGCTTCTTTGTAGGAAAACCGTTCGATCCAAATCTCAGAATTATCCCAAAAGAACTGCCTGAAGGATTCAAGGAGATTAGGTATCTTCAATTTGCCTTCGTCATCAACAAATCAGGACTGCTGAATAGCCATCCCGGACTGACTTTCCCTGGCAAGCTGTCTGGGGATGATCGCCTGATCTTTCTCTAAGTGGATCCGGTAATCCCGGACTCCGCACAGTATGACTGAAACAGGAAATGAGGAAAAATGAATATATATAGAGTACGCATATCTTCGTATAAGAAGAATCTTTATGAACCTTGCAACAACCAGATCAGAATCGCTTATACCAATAGCAACGCTTACACCTGCTCTGGTACAAGAGATTGTTAAACGTATAATCGATGCCGTCGATCCTGATCAAGTGATCCTCTTTGGATCTTATGCCTACGGAATCCCTCACAAAGAAAGTGATATCGATATTCTTGTCATCATGGAAACGGATTGT
>CAIYHQ010000122.1 GCA_903926075.1 uncultured Methanomicrobiales archaeon | reverse complement strand
TTTCTATTATAATGAAGAGGGGTCTGTGTTGGGTGTGGAAGGGATAATTCACGATATTTCTGAACGCAAACTTGCAGAAGACGCATTAAGACAAGCAAATAAAAAACTCAATCTACTTACCGGAATTACAAGACATGATATTCTAAATAAAATTATGGGAATAACGGGATGCATCGATTTGATACATGAACTGGTTTTATCCGATGACGTTGAGAATTTGATCGGTAGAATTGAATATAAGATAAAACGAATTAAATACCAGATAGAATTTACCAGGATGTACCAATATATCGGTACCGAAGAACCAAAGTGGCAAAATTTTGATGAAATTTTATATCGGCTGGATTTTCCCAAGGTGATCAAGTTTATTTCTGATATCCGTGGAGTTGCAGTATATGCAGATCCTATGTTCGAAAAAATCTTTTTTAACCTCCTCGATAATTCTCTCCAGCATGGCCAAAATGTAACTCAAATAACAGCTAATTTCCAACAAACTTGTACTGATATTACTATCCACGAAACGGGAGAATCTGGGCTGGGAGTTAAATTTGAGATAATCGTACCGAATGGGAAGTGGCGTTTGATTGAGGATTCACTATGAATGATTTTCCAATTAGAATCCTCTATGTTGATGACGAACCTGATCTTCTTGAGATAGCGAAACGATTTCTCGAAGTCGAGGATAACTTTATTGTTGAAATACTCACGTCTGCGGTTGAAGCACTTATAAAATTAAAATTTATTAGTTATGATGTTATTGTGTCAGATTATGATATGCCATATTTGAATGGGATCTCTTTTCTGAAGCAATTGAAGGCAGAAGGTAATAAAATACCATTCATCCTCTTAACCGGAAGAGGAAGTGAGGATATCGTAATTGAAGCATTAAATGCTGGTGCTTCTCATTATATCAGAAAAAATGAAAACATTGAGGAAATTTTTTTCGAACTTAAACACTGGATCCAGGATATCATAAATCAGAAAAAGATTTTAGATGAACTTGCATACAGAAAGGATCAATTTTACAAAATATTTAATTATATAAATGATGCTATTCATGTGCATGAAGTTAGAAATGATTATTTACCTGGCACATTAATTGAGGTAAATGATATCGCATGTACAATGCTTGGATATACCCGTGAAGAGATGCTCCGCTTGAGTCCTCTCGAATTTTCAACGGACTACCACAGTATTCCACTTGAAGAGATTGGAAATCGTCTTAAAACGAAGAATTCTGTGATATTTGAGACAGGGCATAAAAAAAAGGATGGAACTATAATTCCCGTAGAGATAAACGTCCATATTTACTCTTTTCATGATAGAAAAATAGCAGTTGGAGTCGTCCGTGATATTAGTTTAAGAAAACGTAATGAAGAACTTATCAGACGAATGATGCGAGATCAAGAAATTATTCTTGATAATATCCCTGCAATGGTCTGGTATAAGGATACGAATAATAACTTCATCCGAGTCAATCGAACTGGTGCACAATATTTCGGAAAAACGATTGAAGAGGTTGAAGGTAAGAGCACTTATGAGTTATTTCCTGACCTCGCAGATAAATATTATCAGGATGATCTTGAGGTTATAAAATCCAGATTACCAAAAACTGGAATTGTAGAGCAGATGACATTGTCAAATGGAGAGATAAGATGGGTGCAAACAGATAAAATCCCCCTTTTAAATGAAAAAGATGAAGTGGAAAAACTCCTTGTATTTGTCATAGATGTAGATGAAAATAAGAAATATGAGATTGCACTCAAGACAGTCAATAAAAAACTGAATCTTCTCTCTAGTATAACCCGCCATGATATCCTGAACCAGCTTCAGGTGTTGTTTTATTATGGTGATATCATCTCAAAACAAAATACTGATAATTCCTTAACAAAAGATATCGACAAAATAAGGTTATCTACTAATAATATTAATCGCCAGTTAATTTTTTCGAGAGATTATCAGGATATCGGTATTCAGGCACCCACATGGCAAAATATTCATGATCTAATCAATAAGATCATAAAATCATTCACGTCTGAAAAATTAAAATTGATTAATGAAGTAGAAGGTATTCTCGTTTATGCGGATCCACTTCTTGAAAAGGTTTTTTACAATCTCACAGAAAATGCCATCAAATATGGAGAAAAAGCGATAAAACTCTGTTACTATGTACAGCAAACAGAAGAGTCATTAGCAATTATTGTAGAGGACGATGGAGTCGGGGTCCCAGATAATCTTAAAAATGCTATATTCAACCGTGAATATTTTAAAAATACAGGTTTCGGATTGAACCTTTCAAGAGAAATTCTTGCAATTACTGGTATTAATATCAAAGAAACTGGAAAATTTTATACAGGAGCCAGATTTGAGATAATTGTACCAAAAGGGGGATATCGACTTTTAACTGCATAATCGAAATAGCGGAAAACCTCCATCTTCAGATGGATATGCACGTAAAAACCGTCAAAACGGTCAAAATGTAAATACCCTTAAAAAACCAGGAGGCCAACCAGGTCACAAGGGGAAAACCCTTCATCATAGTCCCAATCCTGATCATACTCAATCTCACAAACCAGAATTTTGCCATTTTTTTTTTTGCGGGAAAAAATCCTCGGGTAAATTTCCTCAAGATGTTACTAAACCAGGACTAAATAGTTTCACCCAGATCACCGTTGGTTCCCTGCTGATGAACTACTCAGAACAGACGGATATGAAAAACTTCTGCCACCGCTTGTCACAAGTCTCTGGGAAAAAGTCAAAATCCGGAGAGACAAAGGGTATGAATGTGCAAACGAAACAAGTCGTGCACTCATTCGATGATGGTTTGAAACAGAAAACTTAATCCCACAAGCGGATGGATCATTCTTTCTTTTCAGGTCTCTACTCAACCATTGCCTTCCACAAAGCATCCCTGGCATCAGCATAAAACTGGATATCAATTTTAGTCGCCATGTCATCCGAGAGATCAACAAGCTGTCGTCTGCAGGTGACTGGCATCAGGAGTGATGTTGCCCCCTTTTCAACTGCTATCTCTGCAATGGATACTGGATTATGAATTGGTTCGATGGACCCGCCAAGGGCAATTTCTCCTACAATAATAAGTCCACCTCTTGTACTTTTTTTCAGGAGAGAGGTACACAAAGCAATTAAGCCTGCAATACTCACTTTTGCTCCACTTTTAGATGTATCAAAGGCACGAAGTTGGACAGTGAACTCATGATGTCTTGGGTCTTTATCTCCGACAAGTTGAATAGCCCTGCTGTAAAGGTTCTGTTCTGAATATCCCATACTCTCCCGAAATGCAGGAGGAACGGGTTTATTTAGAATTTTAACACCCGAACCAGGCCCTTCATTTACTTCAATACGATATAAACCTGGATGTTCTTCGTTGTTACCAGGGCTAATTGTCCATACCTGGCCTGGTTCTAATGGATCACTTCCAATACTATTTTCACTTTGAAGTTCGGGAGTTGAAACGAATTTTTCAACACCATCAGCTCCAAGAACATAGCTAAAGTGAGTGTTACGAAATTCTGCAGCTCCGATTCGCTTCTGTTGTTCTTTTACCCGTCGCCTTGCCTCCATTGCTATCCGAACGGCCCATTCCAGATCTTCATCAGGTACTTCCATCTCATTACCTGGATAGAGGAGTTTTACAAGCCCGCTCACGGTTTTATTAATTGCATTTGTATCTCTTCCACTAAGTGCTCCTCCAAAGAATACACGATTTTGAAGGAGAGAAACACGGCTCTGATTTCTAAGTTGTGTCCAGCATTCTGAAAGAAAATCGCTCACAAGTCCGAAATGATCGGTGAGGAGATCTTTATTGATTTTGGGAACATCCCATCCAGGGAGGTAAGCATGAATCCTGTCCATGAATGCAGTATCATCCCGCATTTCCTCAGGCATTGGGCTAAAAAGATGACCAATACGCTGTTCGTGTTCAACATCAACTTCGAAGTTACCGACAAGCACTATACTCCCGTCAGCCCTTATACTCTCTTTACCACGGCTAAATTCTCCTGATTCCATGTACCCTTTCATGATATTTATGCCGTCTTTCTGGTCAAATGAAATTCCAGAGACTTCATCAAAACAGACGACATCATATTGACAGACAAGTCCCCGTTGTCCGGTTGAGTTATTCACAAACATTCGGGCAACAGTTGCCTTACCGCCTGATATAAGATGGGCATATGGTGAGATCTGCTGGAAGAGGTGACTCTTTCCAGTACCCCTGGGACCAAGTTCGACCATGTTATAGTTTCGCTCGACAAACGGGACCATCCGAAGTAGTAGAGCATTCTTCGACCTGGTAGAGAGGGTTGTAGGTTCTATACCTATACTTCGCAGGAGAAAATTTTTCCATTCTTCAGTTGTGAAGTTCTTTCTTGCATCAGTTAAGGTGGCTAAAACTTCTCTTGTAGATAACTGGATCTCGCGTAGTGCTGTAATTCCAAACGGTCTTCCCTTCGTCTCCTGGGCAATGGCTGCATCGTAGGTGAGGGTAATCTCCGCGTAGAATCCACCCGTAAGCATCCTTTCATGCTCACTTACCATTCCTGGACTGATCCTGACATCAGTGAGTTGAAGAGAAGGGAGTGTGACTATATAGGAGTCTGTTTTGGGATCTAACCGTGCAGTGATAAGATCGATAATTTTTACTTCGCCATCTTCCCTGGCATGAGATTTGAAGAGCTCTTCTTCTCCTGCTTTTACGGTCCTTGATTTGAGTTGACGCTCTACAATAGCGAGACCTTCGTTTATTTCAATAGGGTCAATACTTGCACAGTAACGACCTAGAAGAAATTCTACAACATAAGTAGGGACTGGGAACTGTCTGCTAAAAGTCCTTACAAGGTCTTTTCTGACAAGGTATCCATCGAGACCTAAAGCAGCGTTATTGTCAATTGTATCCATTTCAGTCATAGACGTTCTCCTATGAGGGTCTCTTTTTGTGCCAATATTTCTCCATTTTTGTTAAGTATCACAACACTTGCAAGAGTATTCTCTAGATCCTCATTCTCAACCATCACTGAAGCCTTTCCATATTTATCAAATACCTTCTTTTTGAGAACAATGCTTGTTGTTGAATCGCCAGGATGTGTCCGAATATCAAGGAGAGCTCCTTCGGGGCAACCCTCGACAGCAACACTGCATCTAAGGCCTTTCCATCCACAATCAGTGATTTCAATTGTTTGGGTTGTATTGAATGTTGTAGCAGTGACACAAATTTTTAGGGTCAGGCATTCCTGCAGACTTATCCCTCCGTGGTTATAGGTTTCATTTGAACGGAAGCAGCTGATTCCATCGGCAATCATATAGTGGACATGAGGGTTCCAGTACCAGGGATATTGTTCTCCTTCAGCAGACGCTCCAGACTTGAGTGAGGCACATCTGCCCCATTGTGTCTCTGATAGTTCACGATAGAGTTCAACTTTCGGAAGACCGCCAGGCATTAACAACCATCCATGATCGGTCACTACATGAACTCTTTGCCATCCGGCCTGGAGTAATTCACTCACTCGTTCACCTATCTCTGACAAGATGATATCGAGGTGGCTTGCGAGTTTGAATCCTCTGCTGTGTCCTTCTTTGTCGATATCACCACATTCACACCAACCTTTTCCCTTTGGGTCTCCAGTTGACGCAGGTTCAATATATTGCCAACCTGCATTTTCTATCTGCTTACGAAGGATAAGTGCACTTTTTATTGATTGCCCAGTATCTGTTATAATAGGTATGAAATTGGAGCAATCATCAGTTCCACTGATTAGATTATGAATTGGTGATACCGCTGGCTTTCCGGTAGGGGTAACCGATGGAGTTGGTACCCAGAACGGAGTTTCACTGGTATTGTATCCTTTCTTTGTCATCATTGCGATTAACCTGTTTGCGCAATCGCAACGAAGACCATCGACAAAGAGGATGCAATCCCCATCCTGGTATTCTGGAATGATTTTATTTTTTTGGATTATTCCAGGGTAACCAGATTCAGAAGATAGTTTCTGAAGATACCGGGCTGAATCTTCAACCCAGGAGAGATAGATTGTCCGAATGATTGCAGTTCCGACATGTATCTCCTCTGGTTTTTTCAGTTCTGCAAGGATTCTGCAGACTGCATTGTCTGCTTTCCACCCTGAGGTTAGATATCTTGTCTGTATGTCTTCAATTGTTCCGGCGGTAAGGGGTTCGGAAGTGATCTCTGCAAGTTGTGATAATGATTCAAGGATGGATGCAAGGGGGGATTCTCCAAGTTCTGTCCATACATATTGACGACGTACACCGTGGCGAACTTCCAGTTCTCTGATTCTGGTCCTTGCATCGTGAGCAATAAGATCTTTCAGAGCTGCAAGATCTTTACGTAATGCCTTCTCCTGTTCATCGTTCCATTGGGGCCAGCCTTCAACTGCAGGTCCTTCTGAGTGCCAGAGAAGTGTGCCGGTCGGTGCTTTACACCTGCGTATTGTGGAAGGGATATTCGGGTATCTCTTTGGAGCTTCACAAAACCGGACCCAGATTGAGAGCCAGGGGCCTTCATGATTTGCAAATTTCTCTGCCCCTGCAAGAATTCCCTCTTTTTCAGGGTTAAATCCAAGCTGAGATATGCAGACCTGGACAAATGCTTTCCATTCACTTTCATCACGGGATGTTCTGAATTCATCACCCTTATCTAACCAGATAAGGAGATCTTTGATGGGATCGCCTCCCATAAGCAGAGTGTTAAAGTAATCTTTGTCGAGACGCTTTCCTTTAAGGAGATCGTACTCTTCCAGAAGGAGATAGGGTAGGGCTAGTTGCATTGCATGTTTTGTATCATTGTCCCCTGCAACATCAAGACCTAGACCACCTTGCATTGATTTAAGGTATGCTGGAATTGTCCAGTCTTTTCCGTTTGCCTGGGACCAGACTGAACCGCGGTACTGAAGTTCTGCAAGAGGTTTGAGTTCAGGTGGACAATCTTCAATAGCCCTGAGGTCCTGTCTTCCCACACCAGGTAAATAGATTATGGGAATGGCTCCGGGTGGGGGTTGACATTCATCGATTGTCCGGGCAAGGATACATCTGATCCAAATTGCCGGGCCAGTGTAGGCTTCCGGTTTATAATTGCCAAGGATATAAAGTTCAGGAAGTTCTTCGCGGAGGGTAGGGATGATTGCTTCCCACTGTCGTTCTTTGTCTGGCCAGAGAATGCAGACTGGGGCAACTTCAATGTCTTTGTTGTGGGTTGCAGAATGACGTATTGATGAGATCAAATTGTCTAGTATGGATGACATATTAATGCATTTTATTCAATTTTTCGATAAGATCCCCTCTTCGAAAGGTTGCTGAAAGTTGTTGAAGTGAGATCTCCTGGTCCCCGTATAACTGTTGCAATGCAACCCCTATTGATACAATTGATTTTTTGAGATATTCCTGGCCTTTTTCTTCAATAAATGATTTTGCCTGCACGAAATTTTTATGAGTAAGACCCTCAAGATTACATTCCAGATCGGTTAAAAGATACATTCCCATCATCATTGCGATAAAGGCAGATGCGTACCGAACATACGGGGGGTCTTCAGGTACGATTCGTCGGCGTCTGGCTTCTGGTATCCTATAGATCAATGATGCAATAATTGCCTGGGCACCATTTAACTCATCAGTAAAAACGGTCTCATAGAGTTTGCCGAAATGTTCACGGATTAAAAATTTTGCCTGGTGAGGACGTTTTCGCCATAAAGCGAGTATAGCCTCGGCACAGGCTGCAGAAGTTATGTCAAGTGGTTTAGAGGAATATTCCACCCTTTTTCGGCGGTACCTGTATCCGAGCCCTTCAATATCAGCTTCAAGTCGCCTCTGTATGGCATCATTTGCTTTAAGGTCCCGAAGATCTACAGGGTTTTGACTGTTAGTTGCATAGGTTATCTGCCTTACCAGGTCTTCGTCTTCACTCGGGAGTTGATAAAGACGAACGAGGACATAAGCATCATTCGGAAATTGTTCAGGTTTCATTTGCGTAAGGGTTTTAAAAATAGTTATACAGGTCTGTCCTCCATTGATTATCTGAATGTTGTCAATTGTAACAGGATAATCCTCACGCTGTAGGGCATTATACACAAATTTATCGCAGATAAGAGTGATTCCATTGTTAAAGAAGTAAAAATTATTCTTCCCTTCACTTAGAAGTGTGTCACGGATAGCTTCATTCACCCGGTTTCCCTGCATTCCGAGATACCGTCTGATATTTCGCTCAAGCAATCGTTCTCCATGTCTCAATATGAGTGTGTGAATTTCTCTTACTGCCATCCTCCCGACAAGGACCCTGATATAATTGAGATCTTCAATAATTGCCTTTCCTGAAAACTGAACGGTATCGCTGACAGGTTTTGCACCTTGCAGAAGGGAAATAAGTGTATCATGATTTATATGTTCGAAAGTAGCCTGGTCTTTTAGATCAGCGCGAACTATCTCCTCATCTGCAGCTTCATTCCAGATTTTACCGTTATTACAGGCTATAGCTCTTGCCCTTGGAATATATCCGTCCCGAATGAGGGACCGAATCTCTTCAACCTTTGTTGTGAGCCTGGGATTAAGGTAATTCAATTCAACATTCGGATCAAAGAGTA
>CAIYHQ010000121.1 GCA_903926075.1 uncultured Methanomicrobiales archaeon | reverse complement strand
TATCGCAGTAATTGCAGTAAAATATCTTCTTGATGAAGTGGAAGGTAAGGAAGTCCAATCAGGCCCTGATTTAATTCCAGTGAAAGGATATGGGGCGAATTCGTTTGAGGAGTGTATTATTGCAGCAGTAAGAGCAGAGAAGAGTGGAGCTTCTGCAATTGTTTGTGCACCAATTATTGCGTCACTTATTGAGAAAATTGTTGATATTCCGGTGGCAATAATTAAACCCAGCCATAATTCGGTTAGTGAAGCGATAAATTCAGTCTCGAAAAGAATTTAATAGAAGTAAATTTAGCAGAGGTATAGTAAATTATGGATGAAATAAAATATAAAGACGAACACATTATCGAAGCGATTGGAAAGACCCGTGTTGTAATAAGAGACGGAAAAGTAGTGGAAGTAAGTACTTCATCAATAAAAAACTGCCCCCTTGCTGAAAGATTTGAATATCCGGTTCATGAAATAACTCCTGAAGCAGTGAAGGCAAACATTGAACACCGCATTAAATCGTTTGGGATGTGCACTTCTGGACGAAAAGTTATTGACAATGGAGAATTTGTCGGATTTGGTGCATCTGAACTTATTGCTAACGGATTAGTGAAGGGTTTTGTTGATGCCGCAGTAGTTGCATGTGACGGTGCAGGTACAGTAATTGCTTTAAAAAGTGCATTAGTGCAGGGTATTGGGGGTAGAATGTCAGGTCTTGTGAAGACAAGTCCGATTCCTGAGGTAATTGCAAGAATTGAGTCCGAAGGTGGCATTGTAATTTCACCTGATACAGCAGGCATTGATCAGGTAGCAGGGGTCAGGGCCGCATATCTGCAGGGATTTTGTAAAGTTGCAGTTACAACTGCTTCAGCTGCTGAATCAAGTGAATTGCGTTCAAAATTTAATGATGCATTGATAATTGCCGTTCATGTGACTGGTGTCTCGTCTCTAGAAGCAGAGATGTTTACATCCAGTGCAGACATCATAACCTGTTGTAAATCTGAAGAAGTAAGGTTAATCGCCGGGAAAAAAGCACTTCTACAGGCTGGTGTTGCAGTTCCGATATTTGCTATGACTGCAAAGGGAAAAGATTTGGTTATTGAGAAAGCCCGTAACCTGGATCGCCAGATTTTAATTAAATCAGCAAATCTGCCTGTATGAATTTTTTTTCCTTTTTTTGTTGAGAGATTATTTGGTAAAAATTCTTTAGTTTTCTCTTAATGCGTTTTTTACTCCGAATATATTATATCCTCCTAAAACGTAAGTGAAATTATCTTTAAACTGATTAATAAAGGAGTGGAAGTTAATGGATGATTTGTATAAGAGTGTTCTTGATGCGACAATGGACTGGGAGTTTCTTATGGACGAAGAAGGTCGATTCAAATATATTTCGCCTTCATGTCGAAGAATGACAGGATATCTCAATTCAGAATTTATGAAAAATGCTGATCTCTACATGGAGATAGTAAAGCCAGATGACCGGGAAAAAGTCAGAAAATATTTTAAAGAACTAACCCGGGAGCCATCATCTCTCCAATTTAAAATTTTAACCGCAGACAATCAGGACCGTGTTATTGGTATTATATGCAATAAATCATACGATGATGAGGGTAACTTTATCGGATTAAGGGGAAGTTCGCGAGACGTTACAAATGAAGTAAAAGGGCTTGAAGAGCGCAAGAATTTTATGGACTCCGAACTTTCAAGGACTCTTCAAAATTTAGAACACCTCCAGGAAGGAAATTTTTCTCTTTCTCTTACCGGTATAAGTGGCGGTGAAACTACCCGAGACCTTGAGGATATATTTTCTACTATTGATAAAGGACTTTCAAACATTGTGCAATCACTCAATGTATTGATATCAGACGCAACTATGCTTTCAGTTGCAGCAGTAGAGGGTAGGTTGGATACCCGAGCCGATGCTTCGAAACACCGGGGTGACTTCCGTAAGATAGTTGAAGGTGTTAACGACACTTTGGATTCAGTCATAGGCCCGTTGAATGTAGCTGCTGAGTATGTAGATAGGATAAGTAAGGGAGATATTCCCGAGAAAATCACCGATACATACAATGGCGACTTCAATGAGATCAAGAATAACCTGAACCAGTGCATCGATGCAGTAAATCTGCTAGTATCAGATGCGAAGATGCTATCAGTTGCAGCAGTAGAGGGTAGACTGGATACCCGAGCGGATGCGAGTCGTCATGGCGGCG
>CAIYHQ010000120.1 GCA_903926075.1 uncultured Methanomicrobiales archaeon | reverse complement strand
GACCTGGGTAAAGAGATTGAACTGTTCTATGTCAATGTGACCAATGATCTAAAAAAACAAGTGGTAGCGCTTGGTATGGGTGAGCTTTTTGCCGGCTCCAGGTTAATAAAGGCGTAGTGTACCTCATCTCCGTAATTCAGGATCATAATAAAACTTCGATATTATTTTCCGAAAATTTGAATAAATATTCATTAATAACTGCAAGCACTATTGATAAACTAAAAAAATCGAAATCATTTTGAAAAAATCGAGGAATGTGAAAAATTAAAACGGAGATCTATATATAATTTGAATGTATATATCATGTTTAAATTTTAATTGTTGAAAACGAATAAAGGATTTTATCACTTAATTTAGAAAATATTGAGGTATTCCATGACGGGTGATATTGACATGTGTGATTTAGATTTACCTAAAATCAGAGTCAATCGCGAGGAATTAATAAAAAATTCATATCGATATCGTATGGGTAGCGTGCGCCTTGCAATGGGAATGGTGTATACTCAAGAACAATTCGATAAAGAGAAAGAAAAGGTCTTAAAAACACCTCTCCCTTGAAAATTACAATGTCTTTTTTTTCCGATGACGAATTATGTCAATTAAAAAGAATTAACGAATTATATCAAATCACCCAACAATTAATTTATATGTCTGAAGAGCTCGGTGACCAAAATACATTTATGCCACCGATTAACGAGATAAAAGACGCATTCAACCATTTTATGCGAATAATATCCGCAAAATTTGATAGTGATAAATCGAAAAATCAATATGTCCAAATCAATTTCGAAAAAATCTTTTCCCACCTCTATCGAGCAACTTTTGAACTATTTGATTATATATATATTTTTATTAGGAAAGATATTACCGAGAGTCTTCAAGGTATTTCGAATGAGGCTTTAACTATAATATTCTCTGATTACTATAAAACAATTAGACCAAATATTGAAGATCTTATCGACAAAATTCCAAAATATAAAAATAATAAAGATATTGGTGATCCTAATCTCGAGGACGTTAAACAATTTTTTAATTCGATCACAGATTTGAGAGAAAATCAACGTAAAATTCATAATATATTACCTTCACTTATTGAATATGATATTAAGGAAAAAAAGGAAAAAAAGGATAAACAAATTTCACAATTGTTTTATGATCTTATAAAAGTGTTAATAGGATTCGTTCTCGGATTACTTTCGAAAAGATTATTTTAATACGATATGTAGCAATAATAAATAATGAAAATTGGAAGACTTTGACTCAAGTAGCCATCGTCCCCCCAGCGGCTTAAATACTGTAGTTCAAGTTTCAAATTATAATCCTGCTTCAATTCTTTATCCTTTCCATTTCTAATTATTTATACTTGGTATCAAGTCCCATCTTAACATATTGTTGAAGCTCCCGGGCCCGCTGGAAGTTCCCGCGAGGAAGACGAACGAGAATAAAAAGATTGGTCCTACCCATACCAAGGCCATATTCACTGATTATTTTCCCACAACTATTGAAGATCCATTGGAGATCACTATTGAGTAAAGGTTCAACAACTCTTCTGACCAGTTCTTCTTTGAGTTTATCCACAAGCTGGTCAAGATGCATCTTTTTACTTTGTAGTATCTGCTCTTTCACTTCCATGACAAGGGATTTGGTGATTGGATTCGTGCGGTCCTTTCCCCACTCACGTTTGAAACAGACCTATTACTCAAGAGCATAAACCAGCCAAGGCTAACCGCAGGTCGAATACCAGATCGCTTCAAATGTTTCATCTTTAAACATCTGGACGGTCTCTTCTGTATGCTGCAGGTAGAGAGATCTAGTCTCATCTTCAGAAAAGTTTCCAAACCGAAGTGACATTGCCTTGATAATGAAGGCACTTCCCTCCGTGATTATCCCTGAGTCCCTATTATAGAGGATCGGTAATCCTAGACACCCATGACTCCGCAAAGGATGACTGAAGAATAAAATGGAGAGGGCCTTTAAGGATAATCCGAAACGGATCTGACGAATGATGATGAGAATCATGGTCCTGGCAGTTCATCGGTCCTGTAGTATTGAAGAATCACCTAATAAGATATCATAGGTGATATTGACCGATATTTCTTATTGAGATCCCTCATCTATTAGGTCTTTCACATTCCAAAGACCGATACAGTGACTCCGTCCTGCTCATGGATCTCGGTAAAAATTTTCTTATCCCAGCTCTTCTTCTTTGTCTTATCAAAGATGACAAGGTATACTTCATCGGCACCACAGGAGTCAGCATATTTGAGCACTTGGTTAACCCCGGATGAAATTGTCGCCTCACGAGACCCTCGCATGACCTTACATTCGATAACAAACCGCTGGAAGTTCCCGAGAGGTAGATGCCAAAGAATAAAAAGGTCAGTCCTGCCCATACCAAGCCCGTATTCCCTTGTTATCTGCCCGCCACCATTGATAATCCTCTGGAGAAACGCCTGAAGAAGAAGTTGTGGACCTGCTTCTTTGTATTGAGCGATATCAAGCCAACTCCCCGAATGCTCACGGAAAAACTGGACAAATGCTGTGAGGAGGTCATAGAGATTGAGCCGGCCATTCATATCAATGTACCAACTGGGATTTAGAGCCATGCCTGTCTGGGCACTCCAGCTTAGTTCCCTTGGAATAATCTCCTGATAGATCGGGTTTGCGATAGAAAGGGCACCGTTCCTGTCCTGATTGATAAGCCCAAGATCAACCACGTACCCAACATCATCAGGTTTAAAGTCCTGTTCAAACGCTTCACCAGTCAGCATCGGCTCTATTACCCCTCTGACACGTTCTTCTTTGAGTTTATCAACAAGCTGGTCAAGGTGAGTATCACGCCTTTGTATAAGCCGTTCCTTCGCTTCCATGACTAAATATTCAGTTATGGGATTTTTTTGGTCCCGGCCTTCTTCGAGCCTAAAGCAAATCTCATAGGCAAGAGCATTAACAAGCCATGGTTGGCCACAGGTCAGGTTCCAAATAGCTGAAAGTGCCTCTTCTTCAAATACCTGGCCGGTCTCTTCAGTATGCTGTAGGCAGAGGGTTCTCGTTTCTTCCCGAGAAAAATTACCAAGTCGAAGTGATTCTGCTTTGATATTGAAAGCACTGCCACCTGTGATGATCTCCTGATCTTTCTCTGAGTGGATTCGGTAATCAAGGACATCCCGGACTCCGCACAGGATAATTGAAGCAGGAAATGATGAGGGCCTTTCAGGATATCCCGAACGGATCTGACGAAGGAGGGAGATGAGTGTATCACCAACAAGTGCATCAACCTCATCAATACAGAGGACAAGCAGTTTTTCAAACCTGATGCACCAATTAGACAAAATTATTTTAAAAGCTGCATTCTCACCGAACTCCTCAAAACCCGTATTAATGAGTTCCTGAAGGGTTGAATCACCAAGTGTCCTTTCAGCTTGAAAGCCAAGTTCGGCGAGAATCGCTTTTATTCCTTTCCTGACATCCCCTCTGGCAGTCTGACCGCTCTCGACATTGATATAGAGTGCAGTGTAGTTTCCTTCACGGTTCAGGTAATCCCGGAGGGCAAGCAGGCAGGAAGTCTTCCCACTCTGCCGGGGAGCATGGAGAACGAAGTACTTTTCCTGGGTGATCAGGGACAGGATTTCAGGGAGGTCAAACCGTGTAAGAGGGGGAAGGCAGTAATGTTTTTCGCAATTGACTGGTCCTGCAGTATTGAAGAACCTCATGGTATGATATCATGGGTGATATTGACTGATATCTCTTATTGAGATCCCTCTTCCATTGGGTCTCTCAATGGCAAAAATTGACATGCAGGATTCTGAACCTTCGACCCCAACTTTCAGGCAGCTGAGTACAGTTCAGTAAAATCCGGACGGACGGATCACAGACGCCACCAACTTTTTTTACTATCTCACACCCGAAAACTACATGGATAATAAAGTCTATTAATTATATTAAATCAGGATTATTATGCGGTTTTTAGATGTAAAAATAGATTTTGCATTCAAGAAGGTCTTTGGATCAGATGGCTCGAAAGATATTTTGCTCTCATTTATCAATGCGGTTATTGACTTTGAAGGCCATCATGTGGAAAGTCTGGAGATCCTCGACCCGTATCAGATTCCACTAATAGCCGGAATGAAAGATTCATACTTGAAACACTAGAGGACAAATGGCTATTTTTTGTCCAGAGAGCAGGCAGCCTTAACGTAAAGCCGGTCACTCTTTCTGCAGTTCCAGAGATTGATTATGCTCTGGAGATCGCAAATGAAGCCGGACTCACCTGTGCCGAACTTGAAGCGCAACATAAACGAAAAGATTTTATTATGCTGCAACGTGGCTCAATTAAAAAGGCGTTGAAAGACGGGTATGCAGATGGTCATGAAATAGGACATGAAGAAGGGCATGAAGTGGGACTTAAAGAAGGTCTTGAAAAAGGACGTAAAGAGGGACTTGAGCAGGGTCTAAAGGAAGGGCAGTTACTGATAGCGAAACGCTTGAAAGCGTTAGGGATCTCAACCGGAGAGATTATAAAAGCAAATGGGTTATCAGAGGCTGATCTACACCAGATCTGATGATTATCCCTCAATCCTGCCGAATTTCATGTTGCCTGTATAGATATGGAGTACAAGTACCGGATGTGCAAGATAAACTATACCGCTGGCATTTGCACATAATGGAGCGGTGCTACATAGGACCACGGGGATGTTTGCCCAGGATGCTCGCACGTTTAATATCCCCGAAGAAGTGTTCGGTCCGTGTGCCTGTGGCAGCCATTTACAGGGAAAAAAGCTTGATGTGATCGGGCTCTATAATGAAGACTTCTGCTTCTTTATCGAGGATATTGATCTTGCATTTTGTGAGCCTGTCCAATGAACATATTTGAATAAAAAGATATCTCTTTTTCCTGGATTCAATTATTGTTTGAATTTAATTATCATCATTGTTGGAAATGTCTCTCTACGATGTAATTTTTATCTCTGAAGTTTTCTTGGGGCATTAATTCAAAGTAGTTAAAGTTACATAATTACGGTAAAAGATCTGAAATATTCTTTTTTATTGTGGATATGAGAGTTTGATGAAAAGATTATTGATAACCGGTATCAGCGGTTTTGTAGGAGGACATTTTGTCCAGAGTATTATCCGTGATAATGATGAATATGAGGTATTTGGAATCAGTCGTTCAAAACCGTCCTGGGATTTTTTAACGATTAATCCAAAACTGCTGAATTATCATAATTTTTACCTTGCTGATCTGAATGATATCCCTAAAATTAAATCAATTATTGAAGAAATCAATCCCGATTACATTCTACATCTGGCAGCACAAAGTTCTGTTGCAGAGAGCTGGAAAACCCCTGTCAATTCATTTATGAACAATACAAATATTTTTTTAAATATTATTGACACAGTCCGGACAATGGAAAATAGTACAAGGATCCTTTCTGTGGGGTCTTCAGAGCAATATGGGATTGTGTCAGAGATTGATCTGCCTTTATCTGAAGACAGAACCCTAAATCCTGCGAATCCATATGCCATTGCCAGAGTAGCTCAGGAACAACTAGCAAGGATTTACGCAACTGGGTATGGGCTGGATATATGTTGCACAAGATCTTTTAATCACTGCGGCCCCGGACAGACTGATCGTTTTGTCGTCAGTGCAATAATGAAGCAATTTGCAAAAATTGCCCATCGTTTGCAAGAGCCGATTATCCAGATTGGAAGAGGTGATATCGTACGTGATTTTATTGATGTTCATGATGTGGTTCGTGCATACAAATTGTTGCTGATGCAAGGAAAACGGGGGGAAATCTATAATATTTGTAGTGGTGAAGGCCGGTCAATTATCGATGTCGTCATGTTATTTTCCGGTATGTATCATATGAAAGTGGAAGTCCATCAGGAGCAGTCTGAGTTTCGCCCTATGGATAATCCACGAATTATTGGAAATAATCAGAAGATCCAGAAAGATACCGGGTGGAAACCCAGGGTTCCATTTGAAGAGAGTCTTTGGTCAATGTATGAATATTGGTTTAAACAAAATGTTGCAGGAACTGATAATCCGGAATATACCTGAAATGTAATATTTATTGGATCTTTTGGTAAAACTCTATGAAAATTGCTATCTTCCATGACTATTTTGGTGCTATCGGCGGGGGCGAGAAAGTCGTTATAGAGATTGCAAAGATCCTTAATGCTGATATTATCACTACAGATACCGATGCACTAAAAAAAATTGAACCACACGCTCGGATCATCAGCATTGGAAGGACAATAAAATTTCCCCCACTTAAACAAATTTCTGCTTCACTTCGATTTTTTTTCTGTGATTTTTCAAACAAATATGATCTTTTTATCTTCACTGGAAACTGGAGCCATATGGCATCGCATCGGCACTACCCGAATATTTGGTACTGCTACACGCCTGTTCGTGCATTTTATGATTTGTATTCGGTCTTTCTCTCCCGTCAAAGTTTTTTAACCCGGCTAATATTTCGCTTCTGGGTATATTTTCACCGATTCGTTGATCAGCGTTCATTGCTATACATTGACAATATTATCGCTATTTCAAAGAATGTGCAGAACAGGATTTTAAAATATTATAATGTACATGCAGATGTCATTTACCCGCCGGTAGATACCACATTATATAAGTGTATTGAGTATGGGAACTTTTGGCTTTCTGTCAACCGTTTGTACCCTGAGAAACGGATAGAACTTCAAATCGAAGCATTTCGACATGTTCCAGAAGAACTTCTTCTAATTGTTGGAGGATATTCAAAGGGAGACCATGCCGCTACCTACGTTGAAAAGATCCGTAAAGATCTCCCCTCAAATGTAACATTTTATGGTGAAGTCGATGGAGATGAGATACTGGATTTATATGCCAGGTGCAAAGCTCATATATGTACTGCCATTAATGAGGATTATGGACTTACTCCAATTGAGGCGATGGCTAGTGGGAAGGCGGTTGTTGCGGTTGATGAAGGTGGATATCGGGAGACTGTGACCGATGAAACGGGTATGCTAGTCACGGCATCGGTAGATTCTCTTGTGAGAGCCATAAAACAAGTTTCAAAAAATCCTGAGCAGTACAGAGACGCATGCCTGGAAAGGGCAATGGATTTTGACCTTAAAAAGTTCAGTGAGATATTGAGGGCGGTTATATTTGAGATGGATATTCCCATTTACAGTTAAATAAATCGTGAGAAAACCTTGCACGTACTTACCGGGAACCAAATAGAGTCCTTTCAGATCGGAAAAATCAAACACGACAAAAGAGTTTTCACTGTTATATAGATCCCTTTCAAAAAACAGACTGCACATCGCCGGAAATAGTCCGCATTCGTCGCTATCCATTCGCGGAAACTGGGAAATACCTCCGTAAGTGCCTCCCGGAGGGAATAACTATGGAGATCGCAGACCATCTCTTGGTGGCCGGAGTGGCAGGCATATCTGGGCCATCCCATAACTATCAAAACAGGTACCATAACTGGCACCACACGAAAAAAAGCATCACCTGGCGGACGAGATGGATCACAAAAATCACGTCTCAGCTATCTGGTAAAAAGAGCCTGTAGTATCCTCAACTCATATGTTGAGGCTCTCTTTTTTGGGCGTATGAATGATGTAATGCCGGTCGGCTAACCCGAGAACGGTATGCTTGCGATGAAACGGGCTCAATCGCTTATATTTCGTGGCTTGCGAAACCAACTCCCCACTATGCTACGAACCGTTTGCCTTCGTCTCCGCCGATCTGTGTCCAGCGAAGTCGAATCAACGGGCGTCGAAATCTGAAATATTAAGGCTTGTGAGCGCCCAGTACCGCCTAACGCCACCTTTTCTGCTTACGCGTTCGTAAACATCTCCCCACAGCCAGTTGCACCATAGGGTTATATGATTGCACAAAGCCTCGCTCGTAAAGCCGGCGGTTACTTTCTTTCAGGCGGCGCACACTCTCGGTTGAGGGGCGCAATATTCGGACGAGGTGATGGGTGTAACCGGGCAGGTCAAAGCCTGGCGTTGTCCGCCCGATGAACCGTTTCTTCTCATGGACACGCAATCCAAGCGCTGCGAGTTCCGTATGGAGCCGACATACTTCGGTGCGTAACTGCCTGCAAGTTTTTGTGAGAATCACAAAGTCATCCATAAAGCGGCGGTAGAAGGTGCTGCCTTAATTAAGCATGGGAAGAAATATTGCTTTAATCCCCATGTCCCATATAAGAAAATATCATCTGCATAGAATGCCGATATAATACCAGAATATACCAGATGCTCTCTCATACCACATTACAGGAGATTACACAAAAGGTCATTGAAGTAGCAAAGCCTCGAAAAATCATTCTCTTTGGTTCATATGCCCGAGGAGAGGCAGACGATGATTCTGACCTGGACCTCCTGATTGTTGAGGAAACAATCTTCCATAAAGGGAAGGAAGCTATGAAAATCCGGAACGCAATCGGAGGAGTTGGATTAGGAGTCGATATTTTGGTATGTGCAGAGAATGAGCTCGAGGATTGGTCTCACATACCTGGAAGCACCATTTACTGGGCTTTACGTGAGGGGAAAGTAATCTATGAAGTCTGCTGACTATGCGATATTACTCATCAGTCTTGCTGAAAGTGATATCGCAGCTTTCCACGTACTGTCTATAAGTCATGATGTCAGGGAGGAAACCGCCATGTTTCATGCCCAACAGGCGGTTGAGAAGATGCTTAAATCAGTATTGATCAGAATGGGTGTCGAATTTAGAAAAACACATGATCTCATTGAATTAGCTGATAAAGTTGAGCGTCATGGAAAATATCTCCCGATTGACAAAGAAAGATTGAGCCAGCTTATCCCGTATGCAGTAGCTCTCCGATATGATAATGATCAAACCGGAAATCTTACCTTTGCAGAGGCTGACATGATTATATCTGTAATCCGGGAATGGGTACTAACCATTTGATGGATTTTAAGCTTTTTCAACTCAATTGTACTACCCCTGCTCTGATCAGATAAAAACCGCAACACGTCATCGCAGAAGATAAATCACATCATTTTTCTATATCAGGGCTGGATGCGAACCGCTCCACCCGTTTTTTCCCATCCGTAACTTCCCACGCTTTCTCCTCCACCCCGATCAGCCCGAGATACCGTGCCTGTGTGTGAGCCACATTGCAGAGATACTCAATCGGCTGGACAACTGCTAAGCTAACATCCTGTTTGTTATTCTCTTAGGACTTCTTCCGCTCGCTGGACTTTACATTATGAAAGTCCTTGTAGATACAGTAACTGCGGCTGTGAACCGCCCGGATACAATCCCAGATGAAGGAAAACTCATTTTAATCCAGAATATCACGATATACTCCACAGGGCCCAGAATGACGGCCCTTTACGACTGGGAAAGATAGTCAGTCACGTTATCCAGATAATGCAGAACTGCATCTCAATCGGTGCTGTCGGGACTATTATCCTTGCATTTTCTCTAATTGCAGGGATTGTTCTTATCGCAGCTGCTTTTCCTGCTGCATTCATCCGTTTATGGTATTCACAAAAAAATTGCACTCTCCAGCTCGACCAGATAGAAATGGAGCGAAAGAGTTGGTACTTTCACCATATCCTGACAAGCACCCATTACGCAAAAGAGATTCGCCTCTTTGATATTGGTCCTTTTTTCGGGAACGTTATAGCAGTATTCGGTGGTACACCTCCCTACATTATTGCTGTCGATCCCTCCATGGATATCATGACCCATTTCGAGATCAAGCAAGCTACGCCCGCAAGTATCATCGAAATAGAACACTCACTTGATATCGCAAATTAGGCAGGGTTCTCTTGATAAAGCGAAAATCGAGGGTTTCTGATCGAGGGTGAATCAAAGGGGCATGCCTGGAAAGGGCAAAGGATTTTGACCTTGAAAAGTTCCGTGAGAGATTGAGGGCGGCCATATTTGAGAGGGATATTTCTATTTGCGATTAAATAAATCGTGATAAACCCTTGCACGAATTTTGAAGTTCAATGTAGTTTCCCTCACAGTTCAGGTGATCCCGGAGGGCAAACAGGCAGGAGGTCTTCCCACTCTGCCTGGGTGCATGAAAGACGAAGTACTTCTTCTGAGTGATGAGGGAGAGGATCTCAGCAAGGTCAAACCGTGAAAATGGAGGGAGACAATAGTGGTCCTGGCAGTTCACCGGCCCAGCAGTATTGAAGAACCTCATGGTATGGTATCATAGGTGATATTGACGATATCTCTTATTGCAGACCCCCCCCATTGGGTCTCTCAATGGCAATAATTGACATAAAGGATTCTGAACATTCACCTCAAAGGTCTACATATCCCACTTATTTATGTCATTCGACTAGTCAGATAGTAGTATAGAAGAGCTAATCAAGGTTTATTATGCCCTCATATTTGAAAAAACAGAGATATATTAGGAATATTTAAAAGTACGGCTGGAAATTAGATATTTTAAGAAACAAACGAGATTAAGGTGATAAAGATGATAAAACCCGGGTACTTGAAAGGAGTAGATAATAAAGGTCTGGCATAATGATAAAACCCGACTTATTTTTGTAATAACAAGGCTGGATTATAGTTGGATTATTGTTCAGGTTAAACAACATTGAATTGGATCTTCCTATTTTTTGGATTTCTAAAAGGATTTTCAATGAGAAATCTGGTGAAGGGTAGCTTAATTTACCGCTTAATCTTTAAACTACCGTTTCATGTGTGAATTTAGGCGTCAATCGATGACAGTGTCGAATATGCCCACAGTTTTTTTTCGATCTCACCCCCGAAAACTACATGGATAATAAAGTCTATTAATTATACTAAATCAGGATTATTATGCGGTTTTTAGATGTAAAAACGGATTTTGCATTCAAGAAGGTCTTTGGATCAGATGGCTCGAAAGATATTTTGCTCTCATTTATCAATGCTGTCATCGACTTTGAAGGCCATCATGTGGAAAGTCAGGAGATCCTCGACCCATATCAGATTCCACTTATAGCCGGAATGAAAGATTCATACTTGAAACACTTGAGGACAAATGGCTATTTTTGGTCCAGAGAGCAGGCAGCCTTAACATAAAGCCGGTCACTCTTTCTGCAGTTCCAGAGATTGATCATGCTCTAGAGATAGCAAATGAAGCCGGACTCACCTGTGCTGAACTTGAAGCGCAACATAAACGCAAGGATTTTATTATGCTACAACGGGGCTGAATAAAAAAGGCGTTGAAAGACGGGTATGCAGATGGTCTTGAAAAAGGACGTGAAGAATGACTTAAAAAGGGACGTGAGCAGGGTCTAAAGGAAGGGCAGGTACTGATGGCGAAACGCCTGAAAGCGTTAGGGATCTCAAATGATGAGATTATAAAAGCAACTGGGTTATCAGAGGCTGAGTTACACCAGATCTGATGATTATCCCTTAATCCTCAATCCTGCCGAATTTCCTGTTGCCTTCATAGATATGGAGTACAAGTACCTGGAGGTTTCTTAACGAGCTGCTCAAACCTGGTAATATCCTTCTTCCCAATCTTCCGGAATGTGGCTTCAACATCAGGGTTCGAAACAATAGCATACGTCATTCCGAAATAGCCCTGATAAAATCGTCCATAGATTTGTAGGTTTTTCCTTTCCCTTCTGCAATGTCAGACTGGGATTCTCTCACCCTTTTGATAAATTCCGGTTTAATAAATGATTCCGGCGGATAGACCATCTCATCGATCCTATTTTCAATCCTTTCAAGTCTTGAAAGAATATCAGAAAGCATCTGTTCAATCTTCGGGTCATTTTACGCGGTTAGTGAGGCTTCTCTTACGCCGTCAATAGATGCCGTTTGACCCCCCATATTTTTGGGATGACGACTTATATCAGGACTTTTTCTTTAATTGGAATTGACCACAGTATTAGGGGACATACCACTATCCTGATGTATGTTCTATATGTTCAATAGGCTTATGTCACGAGTGACGGCTCCAACGGAAAGAGAACGGTAAAAATCAAGGGCAGGTTGCAAGCCTGCTTGAGGTCGGGATTGGTTTTTTATCCAGAGCTTACTGGTAGGTGGAATGTTTACCTGATCAGTGCCTTTCTCCGAACATGGAGTTTGTCGGAACGGATGAAGAGAGCACACAGGACTTGATATCTATGAAGTCATATATTATCCCGCAGGTATATGGGTTGATTGTAAAAAAAAACCTGGTGAAAATGTCCATATGCATCAAATAAATGGGAATGATTGAGATAACTCACAAGTATTCGCATCAAAATTATGATCGGGCGTTTAAAGAAGCATTAGCGCTATTTGAAAATCAGACCCTTGATTTTCTCGGGCTCAACCTTCCGAGAATTACCCATGTACTGCCCACAGAGTTCGCAGAAATCGAAACCAGGGATGATTTTGTGGATCTCCTCTTCTGGCTGGAGGATAGATCTATTCTCCATATTGAGGAACAGACAGGACTATCCGAGGATGATCTATTTAGGTTTGCCCGGTATGACCTGAAAATTATCAATCTGCATCGGGTACCAGTGCATACTGTCGTTCTCTCTCCTTTTTTTGCACATGATGGGGGAATGCGAGGATTTTCGATGGGTAGCCTTTCATATTCAGTTAATCATGTGGTGATTCATGACAGGAATGCGGATGAGGTACTTGAGCGGGTCAGGGAAGAATTATTAGCCGGGCGGCCTATACATGAAATAGAACTCATCTTTGTTCCACTCATGAAGAGTAGATTATCAGTCCCTGATCTCCTTCTTGAGACGATAAAACTGGAAAAAAAGATTGTTGATGAGACGATTCAAAGTAAGGTGATTGCGTTAACCCTGGCAGTGAGTAATAAGCTCGTTGAGCCTGAACTTTTAGAAAAAATCTGGAAGGAGGTTGGTATGTTAAACATTTTTAAATATGCGGAAGAAAAAGGGGAAGAAAAAGGAGAAAAAAAAGGAATTGAGATAGGCCTTGTGAAAGGAAGAGAGCAAGGTATTGAGCAAGGTATTGAGCAAGGTATTGAACAAGGTAGAATCGAAGAAAAGCGGCTTCTTGTTGAGAGATTTCTCATTAAAAAAATTGGCATGCTCCCGGTGGATATGCGTGATCAGATTCACCATATGGATAGTGCGGTGCTCGATCTGCTCAGTTACGAGCTTCTCGATTTTCAAACTGTTGAGGACTTCAGGCAATTTCTGAATAAAATGAAATTACTGTAATTCGTTTTTTTTGTTTTTCCAACTGATAGGAATGATCAGGATCTGGATAATAAAATTATTTTGTCAGATGATTGACTACGATTTTGTCCAATGTTTCCCTTGTCCTGAAACGAATATAGACCGTGTCGAATATGTCCGCAGTTTGTACCCATCCGTACTAGTTATTGAAAATCGAGAAAATCTTGGCTTCGCAGGAGGTAATAATGATGGGAACGGGGGATGTTTGCCCATGATGCTCGCCCGTATGATATCCCCAAAGAAGTGTTCGGTCCCTACTCTGGCACAGCCCTTTACAGGATAAAGAAGCTTGACGTTATAGGACTTTTTGATGAGGAGTTCTTCCTGCTTATGGCGGATGTTGATCTCGCCATTCGAGCAAGACTGGCCGGGTGGAACTCTACATGTGTTCATGATGTGGTTCGTGCATACAAATTGTTGCTGATGCAAGGAAAGCGGGGGGAAATCTACAATATTTGTAGTGAAGGCGGGTCAATTATCGATATAGTCATGTTATTTTCCAATATGTATCATATGAAAGTGGAAGTCCATCAGGAGCAGTCTGAGTTTCGCCCGATGGATAACCCAAGAATTGTTGGATGTAATAAAAAGATCCAAAAAGATACTGGCTGGGAACCCATGGTTCCATTTGAAGAGAGTCTTTTGTCAATGTATGAATATTGGTTTAATCAAAGTGTTACTGGAACTGATAAAATTTAAGAAGAATAAATTGCGAAGTAATGTGCAGATATTTTAAGTGGATATCTTATGTAATTGTTTTTCATAATAACGAGAACCATAATTAATGAATTTGATAATCCAGAATATACCTGAGATGTAAAATTAATTGAATTTTTTTGGTAAAACTCTATGAAAATTGCTATCTTCCATGACTATTTTGGTGCTATCGGCGGGGGTGAGAAAGTCATTATAGAGATTGCAAAGATCCTTAATGCAGATATTATCACAACTGACATCGATTCGGTTAAAAAAATTGACCCTAATGTTCGTGTGTTCAGCATTGGCAAGACAATAAAATTTCCGCCGTTCAAGCAAATATCTGCAGCAATTCGGTTTTATTCCTGTGATTTTTCTAATAAATATGATCTTTTTATCTTCACTGGAAACTGGAGCCACATGGCATCGCATCGGCATTACCCGAACATTTGGTACTGCTACACGCCAGTTCGTGCATTTTATGATTTGTATTCGGTCTTTCTCTCTAGACAGAATGTAATAACCAGGCAATTATTTCGGTTATGGGTACACTTCCACCGGATAGTCGATAAGAGATCTATTCAAAAAATAAATCGTATTATCGCTATTTCAAAGAATGTGCAGAACCGCATTTTAAAATATTATAATATACATGCGGAAGTCATTTACCCACCGGTTGATACCACATTATATAAGTGCATTGAGTATGGGAACTTTTGGCTTTCTGTCAACCGTTTATACCCTGAAAAACGAATAGAACTTCAAATCGAAGCATTTCGACATGTTCCAGAAGAACATCTTCTAATTGTTGGAGGATATTCAAAGGGAGACCATGCCGGAGCCTACGCTGAAAAGATTAAAAATGATCTTCCATCAAATGTAACACTTTATGGTGAAATCGATGGAGATGAGATACTGGATTTATATGCCAGGTGCAAAGCTCATATCTGTACTGCACTTAATGAGGATTATGGACTTACGCCAATTGAAGCGATGGCGAGTGGGAAGGCGGTTGTTGCATTAGATGAAGGTGGGTATCGGGAGACTGTGACCAATGAAACGGGTATGCTAGTCATGGCATCGGTAGATTCTCTTGTTAGTGCTATAAAACAAGTTTCACAGAATCCTGAGCAGTACAGGAACGCATGCCTGGAAAGGGCAAAGGATTTTGACCTTGAAAAGTTCAGCGAGAAATTGAGGGCTGCCATATTTGAGAGGGATATCTCCATTTACGATTAAATAAAATCGCGATAAAACCTGGACCTTATTTGCCAGAAACCACATAAAGTCCTTTAAAGTCGGGAAAGTCAAACACGACAAAAGAGTTTTCAAGGTTATTAACATACACTTATTCCGTATATGATTACCTTACGAAAGGTAAGGTTGTTGACGTATCCACCTGACGATTAATGATATTCATGTAGATATTTGGACTTTGCAGGCATTCATGTAAATATCTGCGCATTCTCTTACAAATATTGATGAGAATATAATAATTATTTAATTCAGTTTTGGAAAAATTACAATGAAAGCCCTTGTTACTGGTGGTGCAGGATTTATTGGCTCCCATATTTGTGAACAACTGCTCAAGGAGGATTACGAGGTTGTCTGTCTTGATAATTTTGATTCATATTATGATCCTGTAATTAAGCGGAGGAATATTGCGCCATTTCTCCTCGATACAAATTTCACACTAATCGAAGGTGATATCCGGGACCCGGTCTCACTGAAAATTGTGCTCGAAGGCGTAGATTATGTCTTCCACGAAGCTGCCCAGGCAGGAGTCAGAATATCAGTAATGGACCCCATAAAAACCCATGTTGTGAATACAACCGGGACCCTTAACCTTCTTTGTGCTGCACGTGATTCGGGCGTGATTAAGATAATTAACGCATCATCATCATCGGTATATGGTAAAGTGGAATATCTTCCATTTGACGAAAAGCACCCGAAACAACCAATATCTCCATATGGAGTCTCAAAATTAATGACAGAAGAATACTGCAGGGTTTTTCAGGAATTGTATGGAATGAATATTGTTTCTCTCAGATACTTTACCGTGTATGGGCCCAGGATGCGCCCGGATCTTGCAATAAATATATTCCTAAACCAGGCATTTCTCAATAAACCATTACAAATATTTGGTGATGGAACAAAGACTCGCGATATTACCTTCATCGATGATGTTGTCAAAGCAAATATTCTTGCAATGACGCGTGGAAATGGTTCATACAACATTGGTGGAGGACACATGATAAGTATCCTGGAACTTGCCGGGCGAATCATTGAGATTACCGGGAGTTCATCCCAAATTGAATATAAAGGAGATGTTCCGGGTGATGCGGAGCACACGTCGGCAAATACAGCAAAGGCTCATATTGAATTGGGATGGATACCGG
>CAIYHQ010000119.1 GCA_903926075.1 uncultured Methanomicrobiales archaeon | reverse complement strand
GGGAACTATAATATATAATATTAGAAGATTTATATTTAAGTTTACTAATAATATCCATTTAAATACACCCATAGGGTGCGAAATCTGTGGGGAAGAATAGATTATTTTCCGTATGGTGGATATTCCTACATATGGATATCTGTCTGGGTATCTGGAATCAGCACACAGTTAATCCCTGTATCATAGAGGAGTGACATGAACCTCCCTACCATAATTACAATAAAGGGGCATATTGTAATTATCGCGATAAAAGTAATACTCATACAGATAATCGGATAGGTGGTCATCATACCAAAGATAACAGAGAAAATACCCGATGGCGTAAGGATCAGAAGGATGGATATGGGGAGGATTATCACGGCTCCGGTAAGCTGCCACCACCCTGTTAAATGGATGTTTTCCCAGATTTTTCTGATATTACATGCCTCTCTCATCACTCCGGTCTTTGCAAATCTGGTTATTCCCATGGTTGCGGTCAAGATATAGATGATCAGGAAGATTGCAAAAGTAATTGGCGGAATGACTAACATAAATAAACAAAGAAAGACACCTGCAGCTATCACATAGTTATGGAAATACGGAGAATCAGGAGATTTAAAGATATTAAAAAAGAAAAAAATAACGAAAGGTGCTGATAGGTATGGTATTGTAAAAAATAATATTAATAATACCGCATAACCGGTCAAAACAGGTATCATTTTGATTCCATCGATAAATAGGGCTCCAAATTTTTCAGGCTTCGGAACCGGTGTTGTTCCTTTTAAAACCTGCATGAGGTATCCCAGACCCAGGGGGAATATCGCCGCAAATACTGCCAGGACAGTCCATCGCGAAACGTACCTGTCCCGGGCATACCCCCATGATTCCTGTACCATCGATCTGATCTGCGTCATGTTCCACCGTTGTGTTCTGCCGGGAGAGAATAATTGCAATTGATCCCTGATACTCCCCGTTCGCACATATTAGACATAAGTTTCCTGAATTACTCCGAACGCAGCAAAAACCTCTACTGAAAGATTCAAAAGACCCAAAATCTCCATATGTTTATCCTCAAATCCAATAATACTCGTAAAAAATTGATTTTCCACTGCCACTTTGGACACATAAATACCTTTAAAGTATTCAATAATTCTTTCCGCTTTTGGCTTATCGAGTTCCTTTTTTGGATTATACCTGAATAATCCACTCAAATTTTCTCCTCTGCGGGCAATTGAATCTTGCAGAGTTTTATCGATCACCACCAATATCCTTAAAGGAATCGTCAATAATTTTACCAATCCGTCGATCCGCTCATCTTTTTGAAGGTGGATAGGAGTTAGCGACAGGCATTTTCCCTTCAATCGATGGAAAGCATGTTCAACGACATACTGATCACGGTATGCGAGAACAACTCCCTCAATCGAGAGTAGATCTTCTGACCTGTTTGTTACATATGCTCTCCATCCCAAACTCTCGATTACAGCATCATATGCCCCCTGATTTATCTTCGCAGAGACTTTCACAGATATTTTCTTCTCAATCCTTTCAGGCCTGTTACCATACGCCCGGATACTTTTTTCCGTCACTTTTTCCAGGATTTCATGTGAAACCAGTCCTAAAACAGAGTGATTCTTAAGAATGGAATGAATTTTGTCTTCTGCTTCGGATCTGCTCCTGTATACCGGTTTCCCTCTTCCTCGTTCATTCATGGAAATAATCTCAATCAACGATTGTTCCAGTTTTGAATCAAGTTGTGTCTTTTGTTTTTCTGCATGAGCAAAGGATTTTGCATAAATGATCCGCTCTTCCCAGGAATGGTGCATCCCTTCTTCAGTTACTGAACGTACCACTTTTTTTTCAAAAGCCTCAGCAATTATTGTTTCATCACCGTCATAATATTCTCTCGTGATTAGAGTCAGAATTCCATTTGAAGACTCAAATGAACGAACTGCGTCCATTATTTCAATAGTCGGGTGTGCAACTTCCGACAACGGACATAGATAATCCATCTGGTGCAGGAATGCATGGAGCCTGGTTGCTAGTGCACACAATTTGCAGTCCCCTACAAAAAGAAGTCGTTTATTATTCACGTTTTTAATAACTGAGTCCATCACAGGGATATAGAGAGGATCATCAGCATTATTCCCCGGATGAATGCTAACAGTGAGGGGCAATCCAAGGGGATCAAGGACGGAGAGGGCTATTTTTATTTGTGGGGTCGTGGGATCATCTTTTGAGTGACCAAACTGCAGTAACCCAGATTCTGTGACAATTCCATCAGAATTGGCAGTAGTCATGTCAATTCGGACGATATCTGAAAAATCACCATAGACACGAATAATTGTCGCATTAAGTTGACATTCAAACTCATTCCATCTCTCTGAATTGGAGAAATAGTCTAATATACGGGCGAGACGATCATCGGTGAAGTGTTGAGAGGAGATCGGATGACCAAAAAAATCTGACAGTATTTGTTGTCTCTTTTCTACCCAATTCTCTACAGAACACATCCGATGATCATGATAGGCTATAATATAACAGAGCCAGATGGCGACTGTCTCTCCAACCGAGAGCCCTCTCCAGTTTTTATGGGGAATGAAAGTGGCATCAATTAAACCAATAATATCCATTCTTTTGAGAAGAGAGAGGATAATAGGGAGGCTATCTAATTCTTCAATCTGGATTTGAGGTTGAGACATCCCTCATATATATTATCTTCTTAGATATATATTTATGTACTAATAAAAGTTTAAACGTTGACTAAATATGTGCGAACGGGGAGATCTACTCTGCAAAATTGTCAATTGTATCAGAAATTGAAGAGAAGAACCCAGTTGGAGGGCCGTCAAAAAAAAATCCTAAACCAAAGATACACG
>CAIYHQ010000118.1 GCA_903926075.1 uncultured Methanomicrobiales archaeon | reverse complement strand
TTGGATTTCTGGACAAAATCTGCCATAGTTTTCTACCCCCTGTTGGGTTGCCGTTTCAGCCGGCTGAAAGGCGAGAAGTAAATGAACGAGAATAAGAAGTATTTTGTGTGAGGGTTGAAACCGAGCATAAATTAAGGGTTCATTAAGAGAATAACTAAAATTAGAACGTTTCCAGTGAAGGAAAGATGCCATTCTTAAGGATATTATAGATTCTTAACCCTGTTCCAGGAGATGATATCCATAGTTGGAGTGTTGCAATTGTTGGTTTTGTGAGGAAACGCATCTTTAACAAGTCGTTTTTGAAAAGAGTTTCAATCCTGTTTGAGGTAATCTCAACTATCTGTGTCCTTTTGCATTGGATAAACCGAAGGTCGTCCTCTTTCCAGGCGACCAGGTCGAGAGGTCCTTTCGAACCTGCACTTCTGACAACAATGAATCCTGCACTCTTGAGCTTGTCCCGGGCAATGTACTCGAGACGGGTTCCAGTTTGATATTTCGTGACCATTTACCACTCTCGCATACGGGAATGCATTTGAGTTAGGTAAAGGTTTCGATGGATGTTGAATAGGGAGAGTGAGAGGCTTCTTTCGCATAATGCCCCGGCAAACAATGAGTATTTGCCTTTTGCAATGAGGACACTTCAACTCGATTTCAATGGATGACTGAATATCAAATAGATGACCTGAAATTGTATTTGTGGTTATAATTCCGTTCAAACCGGACAATTGATTTCAGTGGTGTGTCGGGGAATGTTAACGGTAGGGATCATGATTGTTTAGTCTTACCCCTACCACAGTTAATAGTCATTGTCCTTCTGTACATCGGGAGGATGCCGGTTTATTGAGTGAACACATTACCGGGTAATCTTGCAAGGTCCATCAATCGCCAGATGGTTAATTGAGTGTTAATTCCCCGTCGGTCATTCGAGTAAGTAACAGCCCATCGGTTACACGTTCAGTAAAATCTCCCGACGGTTATCCGGGTGAGAAACAGACCGTCGGTTATTCGTGTGAACAGTTCCATCCACCCACCCCGTAAGTACTCACACGCTTTGAGATGGGCCACCATGTATCACCAATCAACTAATACATCTCCGAAATCTTTATACAAAAAAGTATGTACTATGAAATAGACAATAGAGTATAATGGCAGATGCTATCCGGGTCCTCTATGTCGATGACGAACTTGGTCTCCTTGAAATCGCGAAACTCTACCTTGAGGAATCAGGTGAATTTTCTGTTATAACTATTGATTCAGTATCTGCAGCATTAGACCTCTTAGAAAAAGAAAAATTTGATGTCATCATTTCTGATTACCAAATGCCTGGCAAGGATGGAATCCAGTTTCTTATTGAAGTAAGGGCACGCTTTGAAAAGATACCATTTATCCTGTTCACCGGTAAAGGTAGAGAAGAAGTGGTCATTCAGGCTATCAACAGCGGGGTGGACTTCTATCTCCAGAAAGGCGGCGAATCTGAATCACAATTTGCCGAACTCTCGCATAAGATCAAGTCAGCGGTGTTGCGGAAACGGTCTGATGAGAAAT
>CAIYHQ010000117.1 GCA_903926075.1 uncultured Methanomicrobiales archaeon | reverse complement strand
TAATATTCTTCCCCTGTCAGCACGGATCAAGGGCGTGAGGGGGGGAATGTGATGATCATTACCGGGACTGTGGGGGATTTCTCCGCCCTGGTGAGTTAAACATGTGTGCCAAAAATTACGGTAAGGATTCGTTTGCATTTTGTAACTGTTCAGCCTGATGTTTGAGACAAGGCGGGAATGAATGGGTTGGCGTCAAATGCATCAGTAATCGATGCGAGAACCGGTCTACCATTTTTTCTTACTGTTGAAATGTATCCTCTGATCCGACAGAACCAATCAGCACCCTCTTCACTTCGGAAGGTACCGGAAATTTTCTGCTGGACCTTCATCATACGGATATCTCGTTCGGCCTGGTTGTTATCGAATGGGATCGAGAAATCATACATAAACGCCAGAATCTCCGTTGGGTAACGCTCGAAGCGGTCAAGTAGATTCTTCGGCGTCGATTGCTTCTTTCGACCTCGTTTACCACCTGGTCGTATATCTTCTGTCACAGGATTTTCCTGTTTTCCTTGTTCAATTATTCTGGCATATCGTAACTCAAAGTCAGCAATTTGCTCTCGGCTTATTGAGGATAATTTCAGTTTGGCAGAATCCACGACTTTTTTGATTTCATGGATGAGTTCGTTCATCTGATCACTCCAGATCTGCCCAAAATTTTCTGATATTCCTGTTAGTTCTCGAATAAGATGGGCATTGCAGAGGGCATGGTGACAATCGTAATGGAAATACGTCCCCCAGCAATCATGAACCATAGTACCTTTGAATGCAGGTAATATCTGCAATTCATCAGTTCCCTCTTTTCCACGTGTTTTATGGTGCCCGTACCATGTCAGAAGTGCAGTACTCGCTATATGCAACCAATGTCGTTTGGCAGTAACCCGAAATCCCGTTTCATCTACATGCAAAACCGGTGCTCTTGTTAGGGCTTGCTTCACAATCTTGTCATAGTCCGCCAAGTTATTATTGCAGTTTTTCAATGCCAGGGCTATTGTCGCCTTACTAATGGATAATCCGAATACGTCGGAGAAAAGTTCGCAAATCCGTTCATACGGGATTAACTGGAAAACGCTGAGATACACCATCAGGGTTTTCAATATTTGCCCATATTGCACCGGATGCTCCACACCATCTGGAAATTTTCCACGGTTATGATATCCACAATGAGGGCACTGTTTGTGTTCTGCCTGATGTTCTGTTACAGCGACTATAATCGGTTGCGTGTCATAGACTTGCCGCCGTTCTAATCCGATTACCGGAACAGATTCTAATGATTCTCCGCATCCTTCGCAGGTAGTTACTTTATGTGAAATTGTCTTATCAGGATTATCCACCATTTCCAATGTGCGCCCAACATGTCCTTTTTGACCTCCTGCGGGTCGGTTTCCCTTCTTCCGCTGACTTTTTTGTGATACAAAAACATCGCTGGATGGTGGTTTACTGCTGTTCTTACTGGTCTGGTTGAACCGAGCTTCCAGTTCTGTTATGCGAGCTTCAAGTTGAGCTATTCTGGCTTCGTATGTTTCAATGAGCGCGATTATTTCATCAGGATTTGTCTGACACAGAACCCTTATTTCTGCACGCTTTAGAGACATTTCGCTTGAATAATAGATATTCTCTCATTATATAAAGATCTAGCGGTATATGGGGCTCTATTTCTAAATTGAACCACACAAATGAGTTAGACAAAAAATTATTGATTGAAGGCT
>CAIYHQ010000116.1 GCA_903926075.1 uncultured Methanomicrobiales archaeon | reverse complement strand
GCATGTAAGTTATAATTATAACTTACAAGTTAATAAAGATTTCGTTAGACAATTGGGCAAGGTTAAGAAAATCAGGTCAATTTAGCAAAGATTGGTTGTCCGCGCAATTGTTGATGGGATACAAATCGATAAACTTAGGTCAGCAACACAGACCGTTATGCATCAGGCTGAGTTGCTCTGTGCTGCTGTGGCGGGGTGAGAGAAGTGCAAGAGGATATCGCTAAACTGATTACTTTTATCCCGAAGATCTACTTACGTTGCGGGCCTGATGAAATTTGACTTAACCATATGAAATAGCGATGAGGCAAACTTTTTTTTAAAATGAAGAAATGTTAGGTAACACACGTTTCGTGTTATCGTGTATCTATTTCTGAATCTTCACACTTTAAAACAGTCACTTATAAAGCCCTTATGCTAAAGGGGGCAATTCGTAACCACTATAAGTTAATGAGTAGTCCTATTATTATGCGAATTAGAAATGGCAATGTTCGTTTGATCTCTTACTTTTTACTTTTCTTTTGGATTATTAATTTGAACCCTGCATCTGGAGATACAAGTGCCTCACCACATTCATACGAGCTTCCATCTCAACCCGTTTATAATATAACTATAGAGGAAAGCTGGCTTACAATGAAAGACGGCGTTAATCTCGCAGTTACATATATAAAACCCCTTGCTCTTAAAAAAGATGAAAAGTTTCCTGTCCTCTTCGAGTTACTCCCGTATCGCAAAGATGATATGTTTTACAATGTTGACTATCAAAAAGGAGCTTATTTTGCAAAATGTGGATATGTGTATGCAAGGGTCGATGTCAGAGGGACAGGCACTAGTAATGGGACCGTCCCTGTTTCAGAGTATTCAGAAGTGGAGTTATCTGACGCTGAGGAGGTAATAGACCAGCTCTCAAAAGTGCCATGGTCAAACGGAAATGTCGGGATGTTTGGAAAATCCTGGTCTGCATTTAATTCACTAATGCTCGCCGCACGAAAACCTCCCGCATTAAAAGCAATCCTTGTTGCACATGGTTCTCAGGATTTATATTATAACGATGTTCACTTCATCGATGCTGTATTTCATGTGGACTCTTACGAACCTGAAATTGTAACTGATAATGCATTACCTGCTCCTGATAAATACCTGATAACTCCAGAGTATTTTGCCGAACGGTTTGAACAAAAGCCATGGATATTTGAATGGAAGCAAAACCAGACTCCTAATGTCCCTTTATGGTCTCGGGAATCAATACGATACAAACCGAACCTTACAGTTCCAGTTTACCTTATCGGTGGACTTCTTGATGGATATCGTGACTTAATTCCCTGGCTTTTAAATTCAGCGGATGCTCCGGTAAAAGCCGATCTCGGCCCGTGGAACCATATCTGGCCAAATGACAAGAGTCTCGGGCCTAATTACAATTGGCAGGAAAAGGCGGTAAAATGGTGGGATTACTGGTTAAAAGGTAAGGATACGGGTATTCTTGATGAACCAAGATATATGTTATACGTAAGAGATGCAGTCCCACCATCAACAAATTTAACAACAATCCCTGGGGAATGGAGGTGTGGTAACTGGCCTGTGGGGGGAATTGACATGAACCAATATTTCCCAAATGAAGAGCATAACCTGACTACAAGTGTTCCAGATAGCAAATTTAATGAAACACTTAAATACCGTGCAGGTTCAGCAATAGCAATTCAAGACTGGTGGGGAGAACTTACCGGAGATATGGCCACCGATGATTCTTACAGCATGTATTTTGACTCAGCTCCATTAAAAGATAAAATGGAGATTATCGGAAATCCACGTATCACAATAAATGTCTCTGCTGATGCACCCAGATATTACTGGACTGTCCGGCTCGAAGATGTCTGGCCTGACGGAAAAGTATCACTCATTAGCGGGACATTGATTAACCCGTCAGATCAGTTTGAAAATACTACACCTAAACGATTGAAACCAAATATCCCGATGGTTCTCTCGACTAAAATCCATTATACTACATGGACATTCAGGCCGGGTCACAGGATAAGGATAGCAATTGGCAATTCGCAATTTCCAATGGGATGGCCAACTCCTTATCCTGGAAATACAACCCTGTATCTTGGGAATGATACCTGGGTTTCACTTCCTGTTGTTGAAAAGAATACCCTGACAGATTACTGTAGTCTCCCTGTGCCAGGTCCGGTCGATAACAGGGAAGGTTATGCTGATTTACCCCCAATACCACATGTATATCCCATCTACTACAATAACAGAACAGGAGAAGCCGTATCATCATGGGGAGATGATTCCAGGTTCAGGATAAATTCAACGATATACAGGTATTTTGAGAACAATACCTGGAAGGTGAATGATAATGACCCGGCACATGCTTATTATACTGCATTTAGATCCGACATTGTTACAATGGGGAAAAGGGTTTTAAACCTTACAGATGTATATTTCCTGTCTTCTGACGAAAAAACATTCAATCTTACACTTATTCGTTCTTTGAAAGAGAATGATACTTTAATCAGAGAAAAAGTCTGGAATAATGTTATCCCCCGGGAATTTCAATAATTTTCATTTTAATGAATTTTAGGAGTTACACATTTGACCAAAAGTCCTGTTATTTTCCTTCTTTTCAATTCTTCTAAAATCTCATCAAAAATCTTAGAATCATTAGGTGAACCAGGATGAATAAGAACACCTAATGGTATTAACGATGGATATTCAATTACAAGCGATAATAAATTCTTGAGCGATATGAACGCCCCTTGATATTACTGGACATGGTTTTCGTTGCCGGAATCCCAATTTATGAAATAATCGCTGTGCCTGACGGACTCCAATAGCAATATTATATCTTTCTTTCAGATGATGACTTAATAACTTACCATCCCATAAATTTTGATGATAATCCAGTTCTTTAGGATTTTTCCGTAAATCTTTATCAATTTCTTTGATAATATCTTCAGGTATCTTTGAAGGTCGCCCTGATCGGGTTTCGTCATGAAGTCCTTCAAAACCATGCTCATTAAATAAACCATGATGAGTCGATGACACAGGCCTAACTGATGAAAAACATTAGTTATTTGTTGTAATATATTATAGGCAGAAGAGGTTGTTTAAATTTTAGGGCAAGACCCTGTCAAATAAACTAACCCGAGAATTGTTCTC
>CAIYHQ010000115.1 GCA_903926075.1 uncultured Methanomicrobiales archaeon | reverse complement strand
TTTTTCGTAATACTAATCTGTTTAGGACTTTCTCTATGTATCTATACGTGATTCAGTCTTATCTTTGAGTTGTTTATATTAGATACCTCCCTTATTTGTTAGAGAATGATTTATTGAATAACAACAATTCACAATTGTGAAAAGATATATTTCGCAATAATCCAATATAATATATTCTAAACTGGCAGAGGATAAAAAAAAATAACTATAAAATCTTTACTTACTGCACCGCTGCTTTCAGGGCCTGATCAAGGTCACCAAGAATATCCTCAATATCCTCCGTGCCTATTGAGAGCCTCACAAAGTCAGGTGTAACCCCTGTTGCTCGCTGTTCTTCGGGTGTGAGTTGCTGATGTGTTGTTGTAGCGGGATGTATAACGAGGCTCTTGGAGTCTCCGATATTTGCGAGGTTAGAGAAGAGGTTAAGGCTGTCAATAAACTTTTTCGTCTCTTTTTCGCTTCCTTTAACTCCAAACCCTACAAGCGGACCATATCCTCCGGACAGATATTTCTGGGCCAGATTGTAACTCGGATGATCCGGAAGTCCTGTATAGTTCACCCAGGCAACATTCGGATGGTTCTTGAGAAACAGGGCTACTTTCAGGGCGTTCTCCGAGTGTCTGGGAACACGGAGGTGGAGTGTCTCAAGACCGAGGAGGAAAAGCCAGGCATTGAATGGGCTTAAAACTGCCCCGGTGTCTCTCATTAGTGAGACACGAATTTTAAATGTAAACGCAACATTTCCAAAGCTTGCAAAGTTTCCAAATGTATCCCAGTACTTTAGTCCGTGGTAACTGGGATCTGCATCTGTAAATTCAGGGAATTTACCGTTATTCCACTTGAAATTTCCTGAATCTACTATAACACCGCCGATTGAGTTACCATGACCGCCGATATATTTTGTCGCAGAAAGGACGACGATATCAGCACCGAATTCAATAGGCCGGACGAGTCCGACGCCTGTTGTATTGTCAACAACAAGCGGGATACCCGCTTCATGCGCAATCATTCCTATCGCCTCAAAATCAGGGACATCCAGTTTTGGATTTCCTATAGTTTCAGCATAAACAGCCCGGGTCTTTGGTGTAATCGCTTTTCTTATCTCTTCAGGCTTTGTTGAGTCAACAAAGATAACCTTTCTTCCGAGTTTGGGAAATGTGTGGTTAAAGAGTTCGTAAGTTCCACCATACAGGTTATTCGCAGAGACAATGTCGTCCCCGGGACGCGTAACATTTAACAGTGCATATGTTATTGCAGCTTGTCCTGAAGCAGTGGCAATAGCACTTGTTCCACGTTCAATTGCCGCAACGCGTTTCTCAAACACGTCGGTCGTTGGGTTCATGAGGCGGGTATAGATATTCCCCAGTTCGCGCAACCCAAACAGGTTTGCGGCATGATCTGCACTTTTAAACACATACGATGTTGTCTGGTATATAGGGACTGCCCTTGCACCAGTTGTCGGGTCAGGTTCCTGTCCGGCATGAAGGGACAATGTACCAAGATTAAATTTAGTCTTTTCAGTCATAATTTTCACGTTTTATCCTAATTCATTTCGATACAGGAAGTCCGTATTTTTCTGCAATGTCTGTAAATGTATTGGCAAGGTAATTTATCTGGTCCCAGGAAAGACCAAATGTATTGAGCTTCCAGGTCCGTGTAGCTCCTGCAAATTCTCCGACTATACCGCTTTTTGAGAGTTCATCACTAAAGTAGAAGCCTTTACGTTTGTGAGTCTTTGCAACAGTGTCGAAGCTTCCGGTTGTATCTACTTTCGTGAGTGTGTGCTTTCTCGGGTACTCAGAGAGCACCTTGCTCCCAGTAATCGCTAAAAGCCTTTCTATGAAGAAATTTGATTTTTTTACTTCCTCATCCCAGTGTTTTGTCCTTTCTTTTACTGCAGGGAATGATGCCATCATAGAGAGCAAAGTACCTCCCATCAGAGTACAACCAAGCATCTCAACTTCTTTTATACCGAATTTCCGCTTTGTTATATCTCCTACCATTGCAGTTGTTCGCAATGCCTTTGGCGCCCATTCTTCTGTCATTGCAAGTACTCCGGATGGAGCAACAGATGCCATGCTCTTGTGTCCGGAACCAACAACGAAATCAGCTCCTATCCTTTTACCATCGACCGGCTGAACACCAACTGTATAAGCACCGTTGTAAAGGAATGGAATGTCATATTGTTTTGCAACCTTTCCAATTTCTGCAATCTCGTGTTCATTTGCAAACTGGTAGTCAAAATGGTCGATCATGATAAGGACTGGCATTTTTTTCGTTTCTTCCTTAACATCCTCAATCTTTTGTGCAGTAGATTCAGCAGTAACAAGGTTTTTCTCATTAAGCGGGACTTCTTTTACAATTCCTCCGGCGTTTTCTATAGAGAGAAACTCTGTGTAATGAGCAAGTGCAGATACAATAACCGGGTCATTTTTTTTAACGAGAGTCGAGGTCACTGCCTGGAATCCCCTTCGTGCACCTGGTACAACACGTGCATAGTCCATATTGAGCCATTTTGCGAGATCTTCATGGAAGTCAGCTATTCCGGGCTTTGAAATTTTATCAAGGCGGAATGGTTTCCGGCATGCATCACAGGTCGAGTACCCGTCACCATAGGCTATGATTGCCTTTCTGGCTTCTGTTGTAAGACGGCCAGCTGCCTGGATTGGTTGGATATTGAGACTTTCCTCTTCTCTAGTCCTGATATCGATATTACCGGCAATTTTTGTTACTTTTGGTGTTCCGGTTCCGGCTTCAAGATCAGCAATAATTGACTTAAGTTCGGTAATCTTCTCATGGAATGCCGCATCATCTCCGGCGTTGAAACCTGTGGGGAGAGAACTCCGAAACAGGCCCCTAATCTCTTCAAGTGCGAAGAGCGCTTCAAATGTTTTTTGAACTCTTATACTCATAGTTACTCCGCGGCCAAATGACATGCTGGTATATACAAGATTTTACTCTCTCATAAATCCTTATATGAGAGGAATGCGTATATTCACAATTGTGAACACTCATTAAAGATTGTCACTTACATTATTTATAGATTCATGAATGGGCTAGATTTTCCGGTGAATTAAATTGACAAATATTGCCTTAATACCTGAATTATTCAGGTTTATCGTATGAAGATATAATATTCAAATTATGATACTTACTGATTATGATAGAAAGCGGTACCATCGACAGATTCTCATCAGAGGATTTGGTGAAACCGGGCAACAAAAATTGAAAAACTCTACAGTATTTATTGCTGGTGCCGGGGGACTAGGGAGTCCTATTGCAACATATCTTGCAGTAGCCGGAGTCGGCCACTTAATTATAGCTGATATGGATGTTGATGATCTCTCTAATTTAAACCGTCAGATCCTTCACTGGGATAAGGATGTGGAGAGGTACAAAGTAGAAAGTGCCAAAGGAAAACTTTCTGCTATGAACCCTACAATTTAGGTCACTCCGGTTCAGTTAAAAATTGACCCGGGTAATGTTTTTTCTCTTACAAAAGAGGCAGATATTATCATCGATGCGATGGACAACTATCCTACCCGGTATCTTCTAAATAAAGCAGCATTAACACATAATATTCCATTCATACATGGGTCTGTCTGGGGACTTGAAGGAAGAATTACAACTATAATACCTGGAAAAACACCGTGTCTTGAGTGTCTTGTTCCTGAAGCTCCTCCATCCGAAGTTTTTCCGGTCCTTGGTGCTACTCCAGGCGTTATTGGGACTTTGCAGGTTACTGAAGCTATTAAGATTCTGACTGGAGTTGGTAAACCACTTATTAACCGTATGATCATTTATGATGGTGAATACATGGAGTTTCATGAGATTCAGGTTAAACGCAGGCCTGATTGCGGTGCCTGTTCAAATGCTGACACAATTGTTTGAAAGATGTTGCGTAAAGAGTATGTGAGGAACAACAATGAGTGTAAAAATTATTTTATATACAAATTATCGTCAGATTGTTGGATCAAAATATATTGAGATAAAACTTTTCCCCCCTATATCCGGAGGATAGGGGAGAAACTTAAAGATAGCTTGGTGATGTTTTCGTAGACCAGAATAACATATTAACATAATTTTTTATAGAATCTTACTGATATTAGTAGTATGGTTCACAATTGTGAAGTTCAATGTTATCAGGATTATTGCAATTAAATATGGACACCTGACCTTCCTGTGAGACAAATATTAAGAATCAGATAACATTTCAAAGAAAAGCAGATCCAGAGTTTAGGTGGAATAGATGAATGATCAAAAATCCATTCAAATCAATGAAGCATTACTCCTCCTGGGATGCCTCGAAGTACCTGTACAAATGGGTATAGGGATTTATACTGCATACAAACTAACAAAAGAGGGACTTAATGTATCAGTAGCAGGAAACGAGGCAGTAATCAAATTATTAAGGGTATCAGATCCAGATCGCGTGTATGTAAAAAAAGTTCTCAACCTGGACCGGACAATCGGTGATCTTGTTGAGAAAAAAATTAACCCTGGCCTCTGTATTGTTTTCGCTCATAATGATGCAGGAATTTCTTATGCAGCGACTGCCGCATACATCATCAGTGGGCGGCTCATTGTAATAATCTTTGGAAGGAATGCAGAGAATATGTAGAAGCTCATTATAAGGAAGTCCACTTTGTTGAGCCAGGTTACAGGATGTTTGAAAAATACATTATAGTATCCCCCCTATTGCCATTGGGATTGATGGCGATTCAATCATCTTTCCTTTCACAAAACCCTGTTATGGAACATTTCTTCTAAAGATTGAATCTCTTGAAGAGATTGAAAGGGTAAGAGCCCGAAAGAAATGAATAATTTTTCTAAGCGTGATTTACGAAAATTTTTTGTGATAATATAAATAAGGCCATTATGGAGTCGAAAATGACCAATCAAGTCTGATTGATCCGTTATTCTGAGTTATTTCTGAAATCAGATCCTGTCAGACGTGAATGGGAAAAAAAGATTAGAAATGCTTATGACGATGTGGAGAAATTACCGGTTGAATTACAAATTCCCGCCCAGTTGACATAAAATGGATCAGGTTAGGGGTGCATTAATTAGTAATGTTTTACCAATGGTTATTTTTATTTTCACAGCATATTCACAATTGTGAAGCTATCATTATTTTTCAAAATTTCAATAGCACATCGGTTGTGATATGGTGGAAGCTCCATGTGAAAGAGTATTATGGGATATATTACCCGCAATTAGAGCTGCTATAGCTGTTGAGCTTGTGAAGTGCCGAGTTTCACAAGTCGAAGCGGCACGAATGCTTGAAATAGCACCGTCTGCAGTTTCTCAATACATATCAGGGAAACGCGGGTACCGGATTGAATTTGAGAATAAAGTTAAAATGTTGATCAAACAACTTGCAGAGGATTTAAAAGAAAAAAAACAAGTAAATTTAGTTAAACGGATATGTACAATCTGCCAGCAACTCCGTGAGACTGATGAGAACCAATGCAAAAGTTCTCTTTAATAAATTTTGGTGAAAAATGTCAATCATTAATAAAAAAGAAATTTTACGCGAGATTATTAGAGACTGCGGGTCGATGCTCGTCTCTTACTCGGGAGGCGTAGATAGCACCCTTCTTGCAGTAATCGCTCATGATGTGCTCGGAATGAAGAGATATTCGGTCTTTCTTGATAGCCCTCTCGTTACAAGGGCTGTTTTCAAAGATTCAAAAAAGGCTGCTCTGGACCTTGGAATAAACCTTGAGATCATCACTGTTCCACACATGGAACATGAAGGCCTCCGGAAAAATCCACCTGAACGCTGTTATATATGTAAAAAATATCAGCAATTTACCTAAGGCAAACAGCAGAAAAATTTGGCCTGAAATGCATTGCCGACGAAATAAATGTTTCGGATATGAGTGAACACCGGACAAGACTTATAGCAGCAACCGAAGAAGGAATAATTCATCCCTTTATTATGGCAGGAATTACCAAGGAAGAGATTCGACAAATTGCAAGAGAACGCGGACTTATTGTATGGAAGAAACCATCAGCAGCATGTCTCGCATCACGATTGCCTTACTGGGATGAGATTACCCTTACCAATCTGCAGATAATTGAATTGTCTGAGGCTTTTCTTGCAGAAAATGGGATTATACAATTAAGGGTCCGGTTGCACGGAAGGATGTCGAGGATAGAGGCCATTCCTGAAGACTTTGAAAAGATTCTGGCCATCCGTGAAGATATAATCCACCATTTTAAAGATGTTGGAATCTCCTATATAACGCTCGACCTTGCCGGTTACAGGAGTGGTAGCATGGATGAAGTCCTATTGAACATTTGATATACAATACTAATGAGTTCCTCCCAAAAATAAATGAAGAAAGATTTCAGGAGAAAATAAAATTAAAAAAATGAAGGAGAAAAATTTAACGCTTGCAGCCACAGGATGTACTGGTTGTCGTTTTTGATCCGCAGGTACACTGTTTTCCTGTAGAAACAGTTCCTTTACAATTACATCCATATGTTGAAAGTTTATTGCTTGCATCGGAACTAACAGAAGTTGTGACAGTTGAGTTGGCGAAAACACAACCACATCCTTGCCCTGTTATTTGATTCTTTCCACAATCTGATGGACAATTTTTCCCTGATTGACATTGGGAATTCCCACAATCTGCAAGTGCGAAACCGCATAAGAGAAGTGCGAAGAGGATCCCTACTATAATAACTCTTGATTTCATCTTTCTACTCCGAATAGGTCTGATTTTGATAATAGTTCCAACAGACCACTTACTAAATATAACCCGTTTTAATAAACGAATTTTGACATCAAAAGCTACAGGTCTGCAATAATCAATAAAAAAATCTGCAATTCAATTTGATTTTCTAAAAAATAAGATTATAGATCTTTTTTATTATCTAAACAACATGGCCGATTCGATAAACTGTTATGTAAAGATATTGGAATGAATGGTATGTAAACAACAATACAGCCAGGGTGAAAGCGTCATATCGGGGCCAGTGGGGAACAATTTGTTTTCTTTGTTTCTGCTAATATTCTTAAACAATGAAATATTTCCTTTCCGGATATCCGATGAGACCGGTATCTGCCGTCGCCAACTATTCGTTCCAATCATCGTACCGATCCCGATTAGTCCCTTTAATTCCGGACTATAACGAGTGATCAGAAATTTTACAAGGTGATGCACTTGTAATTTTCGATGATCAATTGTTCTGCTATGTTCCATTTTATTCACTTTCTTTTTCGTTTCCATTTTATGAAAAGTCCTGGTCTCTGTGACCATAACTTTCCAGATTCACAATTGCGAATCTCAAATTATATCCTCCTCTTTTCCATATAAGATAAATTATTGAGGCTAAATTTTCCGGTTTTCCGATATAAGTTCACTACTTTAACCGGCAATTACTGCCTGAACCTGAATATACTATTATTCCAATGATCAACATGTAATAGGACAATTCACATGAGTGAAGTCTTCATGCCAGTGTGGCGGAATGGCTACGCGGTTGACTGCAGATCAACTACATCCCGGTTCGATTCCGGGCGCTGGCTTAAACGAAAAAAAATTTGATTCTATAAATTAAAGGGGCTTTAAAATATTCGATTATAAATTACAAAAAGTAATCTGGATTAATTGGACATAATCGCATATAAAGAGCGAATAATAAGTTCAAATTTACTTATCTCAATTTTGGACAATCCAAAACAATTGAATACGAAGAAAGAGAACAGATTTTTCACAAAGGAAGATTAATTGTATATCCGGATGATGGCATCTATAAAGATGAAAGTATTGCTTCCTATTCTCAATCAGTTCACCCGGCCTGTTTCCCGCTAACAGTAACTGATGTGCCTGAAGCTCCCAGCTCTATACGGATGTGTTTCTCGCCGATGAGCCTACGACACACCGCCATGCACCAAATCCGGTAGTCTTTTCTTCACAAGCCAGTTTCTATATCAAATCTCTCGCAAGAAAAGGTCTTAGCTTTATTTCAAGGGACGAATGTTCAAAGGACCTTCTTGGGTTCATTTTTACCCTGGATATGGCTGAGGACCCAAGGGAGGAAGGTCCGTCGATGGTTGCATTTCTTCCACATTTCCGCGAGACAGTTGCCATGATTGACGAACTGGAAAATTTTTATTTAAATATTGCTTCACTATCTCCTGGTCAATGCTGCACGTATTTCAGATAGGAGTTGGGCGGCAGTACCGTGGGCTTGGAATTGCACAATCCATGATCCAACATGTCCTTAGTCATGCAAGGAAACGAGGTTTTGAACAGATAGTTGCAGATTGTAACGGTCCCGCTTCTAAAAAGGCATTTGAAAAGTGTGGTTTCTCTATAACCGGATTTTCCAGTTATGAAAAATTTTATATGGGTGGCGTTTTTTTTTTGCAGGACTTGAAGGTGGATTTTCCCTCCTAACGAGGGAGGTTTAAGAAATATCCTATATTGCGAGTGCATCCTCGTTTTCTTGATTCTTTTATTTACTATTCACTCCAATAAAAAAAATGTCAGGTAAATTTATCTGATGCGGAGTGGTCAATGCAAAATTGGAAGTCAGATAATTTTCAGGCTATTCCAGTCTTGTTAAACCCTTAATTTATTGGTTTTTGGTTTGACCTGGTATTAATCACAACACAGGATCATTTTATTATAGATCACCGGGATACAGATCTATGTATTGAATCTTGAATTGGATAAGAAACAACTAACTAAAGTGAGTTGGAATTATACTTTAACCTTATCTGGCTACTTAATCAGTTAAACTCTATGAATTTGGTAATTGTGTCCGATCCGTAATTATTTTCCAATCAGATTATAATGGGGACAATTAATGAATTATGAAAATAAAAAAATCATCGTCGTCGAGGATGAATTTATTACTGCCGCAGATTTAATTGGGCATCTGGAACAGATGGGGTTTATTGTTCCTGCCTCTACCGATACCGGGGAAGAAGTCCTGAAACTTGCAGAGGAGCATGTTCCGGATCTTATTCTAATGGATATAAATCTCAAAGGCAGGATGAATGGAATTGCTGCTGCAGAGATAATCAGAGAAAATCTGGATATTCCTGTTATCTTCCTCACCGGACAGTCTGATGAAGCCACAATAGCCAAGGCAATTCAAAGTGAACCTTTTGGTTATATTATTAAACCGTTTGAAGCGAAGAACCTCAAGACTACAATATCAATGGCTTTGTATAAGCATACTATTGACCGTCAGGTGAAAGCAAGCGAGATAAGGTATAGACAAATAGCTGAATCCACTGATAACATTGTTGCAATATTCAATCTCGATTTCTCTATCGATTATATTAATAAAGCCGGATCTTCTCTTATTCAAAAGAAACCTGAAGAAATTATAGGTCAGAAAATTAGCGATATTTTCTCATCCAATGAGTTTGATGAGATTACATCGCATATTCAGTCTGTAATTCATAAATCAGAAAAATGGCGTGATACAATACGAATTTATTCATATGGTCGTGAAATCTGGCTTGATGTCACCATAATCCCACTTTTGTATAATCTCTCCACTTCTGAGCAGTTACTCCTGATAGCGAGGGATATTTCCGATTGGATTCGAATTCAGAAAGCAATCGAGAAAGAAGGGATAATTCAGATTGAAAAAAATATGGAACGTTTCCAGGTATTGAATGATCAAATCCGAAATCCTCTCACTCTGATCGCGATGTGTGCTGCCATGGATGGAGGGCCATCATCGGAAAAGATACGTGATGCTGTAAAAATTATCGACGATTTAGTTGATAAGCTAGACCAGGGTTGGATAGAATCAAATAAGGTAAGATCATTTTTACTCCGCCATTATCGACATGGCGAAGACCTTTAAAAAGAAGTATAAAATATCAAGATACAATTCGAAGTAAATTCAAAAAATGCACCTGAATCGTATAAACCCTGTGATGATCCAATTAATTTTTCTTATTTTAATCGTCACCACAATCTCTGTTTATACTATCTCAAAAGAGACTGAAAATACAGTAAAAGGATCAATTCAGGATAAACTTATTTCTAATGCAAACATTACCGCATCTAACATAAAACTTGATTCATTCAATAGAATTCGTCCTGGTGGCGAGAATACTTCTTATTTCCTTGAGATCAGAGATTTTCTTCACAGAACAGAGATATCAGATCCTCGTATCTCCTCTGTCTATACGATGAGAAAAAATGGGACTAATGTAGAGTTTGTTGTTGATGCTGATTATGGATACAATAACAATTCGCCAAATGTCGGATATATATATGATGTCAAGCAGGTCTACAAAGAGAACGAACCGGAAATTATCAGAGGATTTCTGAATCCGATTGCTGATCAGGATTTTGCTACTGATCAATGGGGGACCACCATGTCTGGTTTTGCACCGATAAGGGGGTCAAACGGCACAGTTGTTGGGATTGTTGGTGTCGATATGGACAGTTCTAAAATTATTGCAGAACTGAACAGACTAAATATTATCCTTTATTCTCTTGGATCTCTCGCAATATTATCATCAATTATTGGCATTATCCTCATAGAAAGAAGAAGGGAAAAAGCTGAATTAGTAATTCAAGAGAGTGAAATGCGACTTAGGTTTGCACTTGAGAGTCTGGAAGCTGCAGAATGGGATCTTAATCTTAAAGATGGAACAATAGTTCGCTCAGCCTCCTACGACAGGCTATTCGGATATGAATCAAATCTCACAGATTGGACGTATCCAATCCTACTTGATAGTATTATTCCATCTGATCAGACACAAATAATAAAAGCATTTCAATCAATTCAGGATAATAAAGAAAGATTCGCAATGGAATGTAGAATTCTCAGAAAAGACGGTATTATTCGCTGGTTAAGAATATCAGGTCAGCCACATTTTGACAGAGAGGGCAATGCGGACCGGGTGGTTGGTTTATGTTTTGATATTACAGAGCAGAAACTTATGGAAGAAGAGATCCTTAGTTCCCTAAAAGAAAAAGAGATCCTTCTCCATGAGATTCACCACCGGGTTAAAAACAATATGCAGATCATCTCTTCACTTATATCAATGCAGATAAGAACAATCCCGGATGAATCTGTCAGAATACTTCTTATGGAAAGTCAGAGCAGGATACGTTCGATCGCCATCGTTTATGAATATCTACATCAATTCAAGGATTTGGCGCTTATTGAATCTGGACCTTTTATAAGAGGATTATATTCTTCTCTGGCTGATCTCTATTCAATTCAACAAAGTCGGATCTCTATCAATATAAAAGACATGTCTGCCGGGCTCTCCTTGATGGATGCTGTTCCCTGCAGTTTGATCATAAGGGAACTTATGTCGAATTCGATAAAACATGCGTTTCCCGGAGACATGAGAGGAAAAATTTGTATATCAATGAGATTTCATCCTGAAACAAAAGAATATACATTAATGTATCATGATAACGGGGTCGGAATACCTGTTGGACTCGATTTGAAAAGAGTGAACTCGATAGGTATGCAACTTATATTTGGTCTTACAAAACAGCTTGGAGGTACAATTCAGATAGAGAGTAAAGATGGTTTTTCCATTAAAATATCATTTCCCTCTACTTACCAGGAAAAAAATCCTTAATTCTTTTTACGTTCCCCATTTTCTTATGCCGGAAAGATAATGTGATAATATACACCTGAGTTTTCGCTCTCTACCTTTATATTTCCGGATAATTGTCCAACCAACCCGACGATTAAAGTTGAACCAAACCCAGAGCTTTTTTTGAGATTATGGTCAGGGGGAAAACCTAATCCGTTATCACGATACACCAATGAATATTCTGGAATGTTAGGATCGAGCGACAAATTAATTGTTATTTCTCCTTTTCTTCCATCTTTAAAGGCATATTTTAAAGAATTAGTTATTAATTCTGTAATTATTAGACTACAGGGTACTGCCTTATCTATCGAGATTTCTATGTTGTTGGCATTGATGATTAAATTCAATCCTCCTTGTGGCTTTTCGTATAAATCTAACAAGTAAGAACTGATTTTGTGTAAATAATCATTATAATTTATTTTATCCAACTTATTTGACTGATAGAGAAATTCATGGACAAGAGCAAGCGATCTCACACGTGTCTGAGTTTCTTTAAACATGGATTGAATATGACTTTCTTTTATTGTTCGTGATTGCATGGAGAGGAGTGAAGATATCACCTGCATATTGTTTTTAACCCGATGATGAATTTCCCTGAGTAGAATCTCTTTCTCTAAAGCGGCCTCTCTTATCTCATCTTCCATCTTCTTTTGATCTGTAATATCCTGAAGAATAATAGTGAGAAGTTCGGACTCTTCATTGACAAAATTATATTCACCCTGTCCCCTGATTGCTCGCTTAGTGCCATCATCCTCACGGATCATCCAAAAGTCAAGAGTGAATGGTATTCCAGATTCAAATAGAGACTTTATTGCCTTATCGAATTGATCCTGATACTGTGGTTCAATTGAATTTAAAACGTAAGAATAAAATGGCGGTGATTCTGTCGAATTACGGCCTAATATTTTATTGAACTCATCTGAAACATATACCTGATTATTAAGAACATCCCATTCCCAGACTGCGAGGTGAGCGATTGCCTGAGCCTTTTTGAGTGACTCTTCACTGAATTTTAAGGCAATCTGATTTTTTGCAAGTTCCTCATTCTTTGAATATAGTTCTTCGTTTTTTCTGTAGAGTTCAAGAGTCTTTTGTTCGATTTCTCTTTCATCCTTCTCTCTTTCAGAAATATCCCTGCTAACTCCAAGAAGCTCTACTTTTTGTGTCTCTTCATTAAGGAAAAAATTTGTTACTACCTCGGTTAGCACAGTGGAACCGTCTTTACTCTGTTGTTCAAGTTTGGTGAGATAAAATTTTGTTTTGTAAGGATATAGAAGGAATTTTTCAAGTTGTATATGAAATTTTTCCTTCAGATGATTATAAGTATCGGGTTTTAGGAGATCAGAAAATGGTCTTCCTTCAATCTCTTCTGCTGAATATCCAAGGAGATGTTTTATTGATGGACTTATATATTTAAAATACCAGGTTTCTATATCCAGGATCCAGATAACATCCTTCATATTTTCTGCAATAAGGCGATACTTACTCTCACTTGCAAGTCTTAATTTTTCGGTTAGTTTTTTATTAGTAATATCAATAATTGTCCCATATAATGCAGGATGACCTCTGAATTGCATACGGGATGCGTATAACTCAAGTTCAAGCGAGTATCCATCTGCTTTAGCATACTGCATCTCGATCCTGACTTCATAAGGTTGATTATTCTCTGATTTATCCAGGTTATCCCTAATACGCTGAATATCAGAAGCTGAAAATAATGTTTCAACCGGAATGTTCAATAAATCATCCCTGGAGTATCCAAGCATCGTAGCCAGACGTTTGTTACTATATTTCAAAAAACCATCCTGAAAAAGGAAAATTCCGACAGGAGAATTTTCAACCGGGTTTCGAAACATCTCTTCTGATTCCATTAGTGAGTCTTGTGCCTTTTTAAGATTCGTATAATCAAAACCTACACTAAGAATCACTTTTTCCCGATTTATTTCAACAATTGCCGAAGAGAAGATGATATTCAAAAAATCTCCACCATTATTTTGCCAGAGTATTTCTCTTTTATCATAAACTCCGTTTCTCATAATTTCAGCAAGAAATTTTTCTCTTTCTTTCTGACTATTCCATATACAGAAATCGATTGTTGATTTTCCAAGGATATTTTCATAAGGTATGTTTAAAAGTTTAACTAGTGCAGGGTTGCAGTCAACAATTTTTCCGTCAATAATACTCGTGAGAATGATAGGGTCAGGGACAATTGAAAAGATTGCTCTGAATCTCTCCTCACTTTCACGAAGCTTCTGCCCCTTGACGACTATTTCTCTATAACTATTTCGCATATCTTCTTCGATTTCGGTTAATTCATGATATGCTCTGTTAATCATTTCATTTTGCTTGAGAAGTTCCTCTTCATCCTTTATCCGGGTTGTGATGTTATGAATTGAAATTAATTTTGCAGATTGTCCGTCATAGTTGATACATTTTCCAACGATTTCCACGTAGATTCTATTCCGTTTTGCAGTCTCAAACTGGTATTCAGAGACAACTCCATCGATTTCTTTTGAAACCTGAAGAAAATCACGGATAAAAACATTCTGAAATTCAAGAGCGATGAATTCGATTACATTTCTCCCAATAAGGGAGGAATCTTCTTCAAGTTCAATTAGATTAACAATAGCGTGGTTTTCAAATAGTATTGTCCCTTGTTTATTAATAATCATGATTGGTTCAAAAGAATATTCAACAAGGTCACGGAATTTTTCTTCGCTTTCCATAAGTTGGCTTTCAGTAATTCGATTTTCCTCGTAATTTGCATGTAATTCTTCTACTCTGGTTCTTTCAGTAATATCTTCCCTGAACTCTAACAGGCCAATTATTTTAGACAGGTCATCGAAAAGCGGATATACTATGATCTGGAGAACCTGCCCATGAGCAGTAATTATTTTTGTATGCTGTGGTTTTCCGGTTTTAATAACTTCTAATAAAGAATAATTGCCATGGTGGATTTTTCCTTTCTTCCAGATATCAAAGTAGTAATGCCCTATGATGCTATCTAAATCCAGATTAACTGATTTACATACTGCAGAATTAGCCCATTGTATTCGAAGTTCAGTGTCGTAAATACTTATCATTTCTGACATGGAATTAAATATCAGGTACTCAATATCTGATAGATTTTTTAAAAGATCAGGGGTCAGAACATTTAGGGAATTGTGACTCACGTTTCCTCGTCCGATTAATCAGAATTATATAGAATTTTCATAAACTAGTGAATATACTCTTTTAATTGTAGAACGATTGAATTAAATCTTTTCTCTTCCTCATGTAGTACGTTAATATTAAATGGCCTATACGCCATAATGTTCTTCTCGTCCTTCATTATGTTTGCAAATTGTTGCATTTTAATTTCTTGTTCAATTCTTTCGAATGCAAATGGTTTCATAAGATATCCATCAATTAAAGAACTGAATCTATTCACATCATCCATGGTTGGATATTTACCTGTGAGGATCACAACGGGAATTGAACAAAGATTAGGCTCATTCTTGATACATTGCAACACCTGCCATCCATCCCAGGGCTCCATCATGATATCAAGAAGGATAATATTCGGGTGAAAGTCTCCGTCCTTAAGCAGGGAAATGCATTTTTCCCCTTCAGAAGTGAGACGGGTTTCAAATCCCATCATCTTCAGCATCGCAACAAGTAACTCAAGGAGTGCTATGTCATCGTCCACACAAAGGATTTTAGCCATATCTCAAAGTCCACGAAAACCGGTTATTGAAAAAAAAAACTAACCATTTAATTAGATTTGCTTTTCGGCATACTGTTTTTATGTATTTAATTAGATTTGTTGAGGGACTGGAAAAAGTTTTGTTTGATAACCTAAATGTCCAGATTTTTTTTCTTAAACTTTCTAATGGTTTTGGTACTTATCAATAGCGCAGATAAAAAATTTAAAACAAGAACAAATGAAATGTGTAAAAATATTGCATTAATGAAAATAAGAAGGGGATTTGATTGGGTAAGAATACCACGCTGGTGTTCTGATACGAGATCACGACTTTAACCGATATACCCAAAGAGCGTCGGGTTTAACATACCAAATATCATTGCAATATGAGCAAATACAAGAAATGTTATAAGTAGTCCGATATGGTATACCATATGCTTATCAGGAGATGCATTCTTTTTAATTACTCCAAGTTCAAGCAGCGCAATACCAAGTAGCGGAATAAACCCGATTAGGTAAAAGAATACTGAAATAACATCAATCGGTCCCCGCCAGATGATAGACGGTACAACTGTAGCTATAAGATATGCTACAATAATTGTAAAGTAAAACCCGAGAGATATTCCAATGATCTTATTTACCCTTCGCAGGGGACTTGTATAATCATGCCTGAAAGCGACAAAAAATTCCGTAGCTGTAAGGGCTTCAGCAAGAATTACAGGGATGGCCATGAAAAACAGTATATTCCACGGCTGGTTCGCCATCAGCAATCCCATATAGTGTGTAACAGCCATCATTGAGGGCAGTGCAACCGCTGCAACTGCTGTATGAGCTTGTTCTGCCATTGTCGGCATTATCATCGTTTCCATTGCCATTGTATTTCTCCAAAAATTCACAATTGTGATGTGATACTATTTAATCAGCGTATTGATTTATTAGTTTTTTGGCACATCTGTCTAAGCTGAAATTTGTAAATATGATTCGAATATTCCGGCAATTACAGCCTGAACCTCAATTTACTATTATTACAGTGAACAACATGTAATAGGACAATTCACAGATGTGATTGATTGTGCCAGTGTGGCGGAATGGCTACGCGGTTGACTGCAGATCAACTACATCCCGGTTTGATTCCGGGCAACATCCCATAGCCGGTATTGGAATTATTACTTTTTTGGTCCTCGCTGCAACATAACCGGCAAGATTTCTGTCTGGAGTGAAGATAATCTGCTCATTATTAAGACTCTCAACGATTTGAACTGCATTTGAGGAAGTGCAGATTATATCCGAAACTCCTTTTACTGATGCAGGTGTGTTGATATAGGAGACAACTGCGGCTTTTGGATAACGTTTCTTAGCTTTTTTTTACTTCAATTTCTGTGATATCAGCTGCCATCGGGCACCTTGAAGCAGGTACCGGATGCACAATTTTCTTTTCAGGATATAAAATTGCGTCAGCCTCAGCCATGAAATCGACACCGGCAAAAATTATGAGTTCTTCATCAAATGAACCAATCTTTCTAGCAAGTTCAAGAGAATCACCTACGAAATCCGCCATATCCTGGATTTCAGGTCGTGTATAATTATGTGCGAGAATTATTGCGTCTTTCATAATCGTTTTATGTTAATGCCGCTTCGTTCTCAATTCGGGTACTGTAACATTCAGTAGATGTTCGACTTTGTTCTCTATTGCCTACGATTGGATTATTATGATAGAGGAGGAGGGGGTCGCTAATATAATAACGAATAAACTTTCCTTCCCTCTTCCCTCTTACGCATTTCTCTAGAATGAGCTGATTAAGCTGGCGGGTAACTGAAGGGCCTGATATTCCTAGGGTAGATGCCAGATCACTTCTGTTAATTCCTGGTTTTTCAGAGATAACCTGAAGGGTTCTTGCGGTTGAATTGTGATTTTTATATGCAAGCGGTACCATTGCTTCTTCAGAAATTTCTGAAATCCTTGCAAAATAATGGTCTGTACCGTTTACTCTTTTTTTCCTGATAATTTTCATTGTAACCAGTTGATCTGTGTGATACCGTAGCGTGTGAGGGTTGATTTCCGTCAGCTGAATAAGCATGTCAGTAGAAATCCCTGGATTTCCCTTAATTGCTTTAAAGATTAATTCCCTTTTTTCATGGTTTAGAAGATTTTTACTGTAAAGCCTCCTGTAACCATGGAGTGATATACGTCTCCTTATCATCGATAAAAGACGTCCATCAGCCGGAAGTGCTGCCTGGCATATGCCTCCTCCATAACATTGTCCTTCGCCTGATGTTCGGCTGGCTGGCGGGCAATGACAGGATGAGGGAAATCCACTATTTTTCACAGGTAAAACAGGATTTTGTAAATTAGTACATTGTGAAGACGCATTAGTTGTGCCTGAGATAACACTATTAACCGGAATCATCACTATAAATGCAATTACACAGAGAGAAAGCGCCTCCCATAACATGAATAATAATTCATCGTAATAGTAAAAAAATCTTCACAATTGTGAACGTGCAAATCCGTACATTTGCATTCATAAATCTGTTACTTCAATAGGAAACCTTTAATGTCAATGCATCTGACAACATGATAAATAACTCGGGAAATAATATGAACGAACAAAAGGAAAAAAATGAAGTCATTCTCTTTCTTGGCTGTCCTGAAGTGCCGGTTCAGATGGGAATCTCTCTATACCTTTCGTATATTCTTGTGAAGAAAGGATATTCAGTTACAGTTGCAGCAAATCCTTCAGTAATAAAACTTGCAAGGGTTTCAGACCCGGAAAGACATTATATGGGTAGGATGATAGACCTTGACCATTGTATCGGTGATCTTGCAGAAAAGAAAATTTCCTTTGATACAGCCATTGCCTTTGCCCATAATGATGCCGGAATTACCTATGCAACAACTATCCGATATCTGCATGCCTCAAGGTTGATACTCGTTATAATTGGCCGGAATGCAGAAGATCTTAAGAAACTTGTTGATTTTCAATGTGAAATGGTTGTTGAAAAAACAGTTCATAATCCTGTCGAATTAAAGAAAAAGCTTGACGAGGTATTTCTATGACATGTGTGGAAGACCTGGATAAAGAGGTAATTCTCCAGGGATCAAGTTTTAAGGAATCCCGTGAATATGTTGAAGCCGGTTTTACAGAAATTTACTATGTAGACCCTGGTTTCAGGTTGTTTGAGAAACATATAATTGGTATCCCGCCGATTGCAATCGGGATGGATCATGATTTTATCGTCTTTCCATTTACAAAACCATGTTATGGTACCTTCCTCCTCAAAGTTGAGGATGCAGAAGAAGCCAAACGTCTAAGGTCACTTAAACTTAATACAAAAAAGGGTCGTTAAAAAAAAACTATGTTAATTCACAAATGACTTCATTTTCCAGGTTAATTATATCAGAATATTCATCTTCTGAACACGGATTTGATAGGATACGACTAATTCCCTCTGTCTTATCAATACCTTTCTCTATGTCGTGTGAAGAATTTTCATTTAACATTTTCTCCATTAATTGGATTCTTTCCTCAAGTTCATTCTGTCGTACAAGCAAACTGGTTATTATTTTCTGGACCGGGTCAGGAAGATTGTCACGTTCAGGAGTCTGTAGGCCGCCTGTTGGCTCATAATCTGCAATACGACCTGGAACACCAATAATCGTGGCTCCTTCGGGGACCGGGTGAACAACAACAGAACCTGCACCTATTTTCGCACCTTTCCCTATTATAACCGGTCCAAGAATTGTGGCCCCGGTTCCTATTATGACATCATCGCCAATAGTAGGATGCCTCTTTCTTTTTTCAAGACTGGTTCCGCCAAGCGTTACCCCCTTATAGATAAGTACATCGTTCCCGATTTCAGCAGTTTCTCCAATAAGGACGCCCATACCATGATCAATAAATAGACGCTTCCCTATTTTTGCTCCTGGATGTATCTCAATTCCTGTTAAAAATCGATTTATATGGGAAATGGCCCTTGCTACGAACTTCATGTCATGGTTCCAAAACAAGTGAGCAATCCAATGCAACCAGACTGCATGAAGGCCGGGATAACACGTAATTACTTCGATTATACTCCGTGCTGCAGGGTCTTTACGAAATACCGTCTCGATGTCCTCCCTGATAGATGTCATTTTTATACCTCCTTTATCTCGAACAGTTCAGTGCTTAGATATCGTTCTCCTGTGTCAGGAAGAAGACAGACAATGAGCTTTCCTCTATTGTCAGGTCTTTTTGCTATCTCCAATGCAGCAAATGCAGCCGCACCGGAAGAAATTCCACAGAACAAACCCTCTTCTATTGCTAGTTTTCTTGCAGTCCCAATTGCATCGTCATTTGAAACCTGAAATATTTCGTCAACATAGTCAAGTTTTAGCACTTCTGGTACAAAACCAGCACTAATTCCCTGTATTTTATGGGGACCCATCTTTCCTCCAGAGAGGACGGGTGAAGCTGCTGCCTCTACTGCAATTGCTTTAAATTCAGGTTTTTTCTGTTTTATAACGGCTGAAACGCCAGTGATTGTTCCACCGGTACCTACTCCGGCAACAAAGATGTCAACTTTTCCATCGGTATCATTCCATATTTCAAGGGCAGTAGTTCTCCTGTGTATATCCGGGTTTGCCTGATTCTTGAACTGTTGAAGAATTATATGATCAGACTGGGTTGACGCGAGTTCTTCTGCAATTTTTATAGCTCCTGGTATTCCTTCAGCAGCAGGTGAGAGAATAAGCTCTGCTCCAAGAGCTCTCAGTACTCTTCTTCGTTCGAGACTGAATGATTCAGGCATGACAAGTTTCAGGCGGTATCCTTTTGCAGCACAGACAAAAGCAAGAGCAATTCCGGTATTCCCACTAGTTGGTTCAATAAAAATGGTTTTTTCATTAACCCTCCCGGACCTTTCGGCTGCTTCAATCATAGCTAGACCAATCCGATCTTTTACGCTTGAAAGTGGATTAGCTGATTCAAGTTTCACTACAACGGTTGCCCCAATCCCCTGTGTAAGCCTGTTTAGTCTTACAAGAGGTGTATTTCCAATTGTTTCAATAATTGAAGAGTATATTTTTGCCATGCTATCTAGTTCACAATTGTGAATTATTTTCCAGTCGTTATTTATATAAATTCGCATTGAAGCAAAGAGCAGTAAATCACCAAAGTAAAAAAAATCACAATTGTGAATATTATTAAATATTTACAAGTTCAACAAAATTATGGTCATTGAACTATGAGTGATTATTTTTGTCTCCGGAAAATCCGGAATTGAACAAGGAACAGACAAATTAGGCCGCCTACCCCCATCTTCAAAACTTGTATGGAAGGTTCTTTCAACAGGACATGACCTCACGCAAAAAGAGATTATCAATGCAACATTGCTACCTCCGAGAACCACTCGTTATGCAATCTCGAGGTTAAGGGAAGAAGGACTTCTGATTGAACGTTTTTCATTTAAAGATGCGAGGCAGATTATCTACAGTGTAAAACGAGCAGGGATTACCTAAGAAACTTCAGATTGTGAGAGTTTCTGTAGGCAGGTGAAATCCCTTTCTAATTTTTAGATATGTATAATTTACTTAGATTATTAAAAAAGGCAGGTATTGATGTCTGAAAGAACTATTTACATGAACAATGCGTCAACAACATTTCCAAAACCACCCGAGGTACTGGAAGCGGTATGGGGTTCTCTTGAAAAACCGTTTTATGATTATGGACGGGGTACCATTGATGAAGAGACTGATTACCTGTTTGAGACACGGGTTTTGATCTCTCGTTTCTTTGGATTTTCTCAAACCGATAATGTTATATTTACTGCAAATGCTACCGACTCCTTAAACGCCTTAATTCACGGATTCGTAGAAAATTCAACCGGAAAATTTCACGTAATTACAACAGAACTTGAACACAACTCTGTTTTAAGGCCATTAAAAACACTTGAAAAGAGGGGAAAGATCTCACTTTCTATTGCACCAGTCCTGAAAGAATAGCTCCTGTAAGACAGGGTGGGACCGGCAGTGATTCCGAAAACCTTTATCAGCCGGATGAAACTCCGGAAAGATTTGAAGCCGGGACACATAACTACCCTGGAATTGTCTCACTCCATGCCGGAATCCGTTATCTTAATTCAGTCGGGTTATCGAATGTAATTTCGTCACTTGCAGAAAAGACAAATATTATTCTTGATGTTTTAAGAGAAGAAAGCAATGTTTCATTGTATAATAAAAACCCAGGTCTACCTGTTATTTCCTTTAATATTGATAATCTTGACAATGATTCCCTCGGTCTAATTCTTCGGAAGAAGTACGGGATAATTACAAGGACAGGTCTACTCTGTGCACCACTTATACATGAACGGATGAACAGTGAAGATGGCTGTGTCAGGATTTCACTTTCCTATCTTAATACAGAAGACGAATGTCAATATGTAGCCAGTTCTTTAGCAGAGGTTGCACGATCATGCAGATATTAAAAACGAAGATGTCAAAACAATGTAAAAATGGTACGATAAAGACCGAATACCTCCTTGAAGGGCCGGTTACGATGAATATCCTAGATTATTTCAGAAATTTTGGGAATGTCTCATTAATTAAAAACCTGGAACCTCCATTTTATACGTTTGAAAAACCGGGCAGGTTTACAATTAAAGGGCTTCTTGATGATAGAAAAGTCTATGTGCTTTATGGCAAGGAACACCACGAAATTTCAAAGAAATATGTTTCAGTCCTTTTTGACAGTTATGACCCGGAAATCCCTGCAATTGAGAAGGTTGTAGCACTTGAAGGAAAAATTTAAAAAAAGAATATTTTTTTTTAGTTTTTAACTTTATTCAAGGGAAAATCTATGCCTGTGCTTTTTTGAACTGGAAAGATAAAAAGACTGCCGCTATTCCTATAATCAGTGCAAAAATTCCGCCTACTATAGGCAGAACATATGCAGCTGTATATGGTGAGGCAAGTAGTATCAGACCAAAAATAATACTCAGGACACCAAGGGCTAGAGCTCCCGCATCTTTAAATTTAACGGCTTCATAAATCTTGGTTCCTCCAATAATAAGCCCCCAAATTCCTGCAAAGATGACAACCATTGTAATGATAATGAGTGAACTGTATAATGGATAGGTCATTATTACAATTCCTCCAATGATGCTGATAATCCCAAGAAAGATCTTCCATCCCTTATTTTCGCAGTTACCAAAAAGGCTTATAAGGGTAAATATACCTCCAACAAACCAGTATGCCCCCATAAAGAGGATAATATAAAACATTGTCGTAAATGGAGTTGCAATAAGACACAACCCAATAATTACAGCTAATATTCCCCAGATAAGGACGAGCCACCATGGCATGCTGCCAACTGCAGCAGCAATCTGTGAATTTGCAGAAACTTCTTTGCTCATATAATCAATCTTATATTATCTTAAATACATTATTTGAAATTTTCTGATCTTTTTCTTGATATATTCTAATAGAAAACTAATCCAATTTGTATAGTGTTAATGGATTTATAAAATAATTTTCCATATCAGGGCCAGAGGTAAGTATATTTATATCACTGAGTCTTTAATATCAGAACATGAAGGTGAATGATCATTGAATGAAAATGGTGATTTTTCAGAAATTCCCTCTTCGGACTTACTTTTTGAAAAGATAAACAAAGAGATTGAACGACTTTCAAAGATAAAAACAACCATATTGAATGAAAAGTTAAGTCTGGGTTCGATAATTGTTTTAATTATTGCGGTTGTATTTAATATCTGGGGGCTTTCAAATCAGGCAATAGGATACATGGCTATCTGGATATCAGCAAGCCTTTACTTTTATATTTTTTACCCACTGCTTCCATTATTCTTGTTTCCTTTCCGATATGTCCTCCAAATGCGTAATAAACCTAAAGTTACTGAAAAGAAGAAATCTGTCATGAAGTGGGCTAAAGAGATACACATTTTCAAAAATAAGAGGGTAGGCTTTAGATTATTCATGCGGTTTTTTATCCTGAGCCTTCTTCCACTGACAATTGGAATGCTCTTTATTTACCTCCTTTCTATGACTTATTCACTTATCCTCGGTTATTTAGGTGTTCTACCTCCTGATACCTATAGTATAATTGTTGTTCAGTGTCTGGGGATTGTCCTGTTTTATCTTGAAATGTTCTTCTTCAGAGCGCATCTGTTACACTTCACTAAATATGTCATGAAACAGAGTAAAGAAAGAAGAAAGGGAATAATATTGCTTGGTATCATCGGTGCAATCTTTCTTGCTGTAGGGACAATTGTTGTAATTTTACTTATCATAGCAATTCTCCTCCCAGGATTTACACTAGCCAAATTTATCAATGTTAATGAATTTTTAACAGTCAGGACAAATATAATGGTTCCTCTTGTCCTTGTAAGTCAGATAATCATCGTGCAATTTCTTCAAAATGTACTAAGTTTGAAGATTGCCCGAGATATGTGTGATGATCTTCTTCTAAAATTGGATAATGCGAAAGATATAATCAGACCGGATATTATCGATACTTCTGAGGAAATTACAAAGAAAACATCGAAACAAGGGGAGAAACTGTTGAATGATGTGATGAAAACCCTCAGGGAGACAGAGCTTTATGCTATTAATCGAAGACAGATGTTTAAGCTCTTTCCGACATATTCAATCGGTATTAATTTACCAGGTCTCTTCAATCTGGAAAATCTGAGTCAGTTAGAGGAAATTTTTTCCAAAGACTGACTATCCGGTCATATCATTTTTTTTCAGGTGATTGAGGTTGCTGGTCCTTGAAAAAATTCCTGATCGCCGGAATATTGCCATATTTCAGATATTCCTGGGAATCAAGGTGTCCGAATAGTTGTATTATATACGCAACCATTCCTGTCCAGCCAGTCTGATGAGATGCACCCAGTCCAGCTCCTGACTCTCCGTGAAAATACTCATAGAATAGCAGATAATCTTTCCAATGATCATCAGACTGAAATTTATCAGAGGTCCCGAAGACAGGTCTTTTCCCTTCGGCATTGCATGTGAATATCGAGATGAGTCGGGATGATAACTCTTCAGCTATTTCAAACAGGTTTTTTATGATACCGGACCCGGTCGGGCATTCTACTTGAAACTCATTGCCGTAGTATAGGTAACTCTGAAACAGGGCCCGGATGATAAGAATGTTTATTGGGAACCATATTGGACCCCTCCAGTTTGAATTTCCTCCGAAAAGGCCGCTTTCAGATTCTCCAGGCTCATAAGCAACTTTATACTCATTCCCAGCCCAGTTAAAAATAAAAGGATTGTCAAGATGTGAGCGTGATAATGAACGAATTCCATATGGACTGAGAAATTTCTTTTCATCAAGCATTCTCGCAAGTATCCTTCGCAATTTCCCTTCACTCAGAACTGAAAGTATAAACCGGCCCTCTACCCCGGGTTTGTCAGGCGGTGCAATTGTAGATTCAAGTTCAGGATGTTTCTTTAGAAATTTTATTATCCGGTTAATTCCTTCCGGAAATTTTTCAACTGTAGACTTTTCAAGAATTGTCGTTGAACAAAGTGGGAGAAGGCCGACTAAAGAATTTACTTTTATTCTTGATGCCTGTCCATCCGGAAAGTTTAGGACATCATAATAAAATCCATCCTCTTCATCCCATAATTCATCCATTTGCTCGCCTATTTTGTCCATTGAGGCAGCAATCCACATGAAGTGTTCAAAAAATTTTACAGCCATATTCTCGTAAACAGGATCTTTCTCAGCAAGGATAAGGGATATTTCAAGCATATTCTGGCAGAAAAAAGCCATCCATGCGGTCCCGTCTGCCTGCTCAAGAAATCCGCCGGTGGGAAGTGGTGCTGACCTGTCAAAAACACCAATATTATCAAGACCAAGGAACCCACCTTCATAGATGTTTCTTCCGTCAGGGTCTTTCCGGTTCACCCACCATGTAAAGTTGAGAAGAAGTTTATTGAAAATTTCTTTTAAAAATTCGTTATTATCGTCTTCTGAGAAAAGATTGATTGTATTATTTATAGTGAGAGCGGCATAGGCATGAACAGGTGGGTTTACATCGCTAAAATTCCATTCATACGCAGGTATCTGACCGGAAGGATGAAGATAGACCTCACGAAGCATTAATTTCAATTGCTCACTTGCGAATACCGGGTCTACCAACTTCAGTGCGAGTGTATGAAAAGCTAGGTCCCATGCAGCAAACCAGGGATATTCCCATTTATCAGGCATTGAGATAATATCATCATTTAACATGTGGTACCAGTTTTTATTCCTGATTCCTTTGAATTTCTCCTGGAATAAATGATTATTCCCATGTTCACTGAGCCAGAGATCAAGGTCAAAGAAATAATACTGTTTATTCCAGAGCATTCCCGATAAGGCCTGCCTTATAATTTGCTTTTGATCATCGTTAAGGGATGGTGGCGTTATTCCTTTGTAAAAATTATCCGCTTCAGATGCAAGCCGTGACATGGCTGAATCAAATAAATTAAACATATTACCGGAATTGATTTGTTTTTCACCAGAATCGTCAGATATTTGTTCAAGACAGAGCCGGATTGTCTTTTCTCCGTTGGCTGGAATGGTCAATGAGTACCAGAACCCTGCTTTAGTTCCGGTATTTTCAGGGTTTATCGAATCTTCCTTTTTTCCGATAATAAACTCATGAAATGCATCTTTTACATGTGCATAATTATTTTGTGTCCCAAAAATCCGGGAGTTGTTTGTTTCATTTTCTGTAAACAAAATTTTCGGGTCCCCTTCTGAAGTCAGTTGATAACACCCGGTTTCGGGATGTACAGTGATAACCGAAACGGTCCCGTCTTTATTCTTACCTCTTTTAATCTCAGGCTTTGTGGCCTCCTTGCTCAATGACCAGGTGTTTCGAAACCAGAGTGTTGGAATAAAGTGGAGGGTTGAATCTTCTGACCCACGGTTGCAGGCTGTAATCTTTATCAAAATTTTCTTTGGTGTGATTTTTGCGTATTCGATAAAAATATCAAAATACCGGTTATCATTAAAAATTCCTGTATCTATAAGTTCGTATTCAGGTTCTCTTCTCGACCTATTTTTATTTGTCTGAACAAGGTCGTTATATGGATATGCAAAAGATGGATATTTATACAGATATTTCATGTATGAGTGGGTTGGTGTATTGTCAAGGTAATAGTAGTATTCTTTTACATCCTCTCCATGATTCCCTTCCGAGTTGTCAAGCCCGAATAACCGCTCTTTGAGTATTGGATCAAACCCGTTCCAGAAAGTGGGAGCAAAACAGAGGATCTGTTTATTATCAGAAATACCCGCAATTCCATCTTCACCCCAACGATATGCACGGGACCTCGCATGATCGTGAGTAAAATAATGCCAGGCATCACCATCCTCGCTATAATCTTCCCTAACCGTTCCCCATTGGCGTTCTGAGAGATATGGGCCCCATAAAAGCCAGTCTTTCTCTCCTTTCCAATTCTCTTCAAGTCTAACTCCCTCCGGACCATGCATACTGATAATATATCCGGTACTCGTAATGAATCCTCTGACTGAAGGATAACCTAAATTTTTAATTCTTCAGATATGTTCCGATAAACCGTTCATCGCAATGGATAAATATTATATGAGAATTATTAATATTAGAGAGAAATGGATTCTGGTAAAGAGACTATTCCTGGTAGTAAGGGGGAATCTTCCAAAAATTTCCCTGGAAGAGAAAATATTCATAAATTAATTCAGTCAATGGCGACATCCAGTAAATGGCTTTTTACTCTTGCAGTAATTGGGACCATGATAATTTCAGCAGTCCTTTTTATATATGGATTTTTAATAACCCTCGCCGAATTATATCGTTCAATCATTGGATTCAACCTTGAGATAGCTAGTGCCAAGAATTACATGGAGACTGCCATTCAGATTGTCGATATTTTCCTGGTAGGAACTGTTTTTTACCTGATTTCTCTTGGGTTGTATGAATTATTCATAGCAAAAGCGCCACTACCGGGATGGTCTCAAATAAAAAATCTTGACGACCTAAAGGAGAAACTCCTTGGGCTTACTGTTATAGCTATTTCAGTTGTATTCCTCGGTACAGCCCTGAACCTGAGTCCAAATACAAGTTTCATTGAAATAGGAGTTTCTGTTGGAATAATGATAGCAGCTATATCTTTTTATCTTTGGGCAAAAAAATAATTTCAATTATTTTCTTACTCCTTCATTTGTTTTTTGGATTCTGTACACTATCAGTCCTATTGAATGAATTATTTATCAATATTATCAGACTAGTTAAAAATTTTCATATAAGGTGTCACCCTTGGGTATTGTGTTGGGTAATACAGGGAAACAGGGGTAGGGGTTAATCTAATCAGTGTCGAGATCATGGTAGGTTTGTGGAAAGAGTTCATAGTTTTTCCTCCAGTTTCAACATTGATAGTCTGCTGGAATTGCTGCCCGAAAGTAAGCGGAGTATTTCCACCCATATGTTCCAATGTTGCAGTTAAGATGTATGTCCCTGGTGTCGATGGTATTGGAATGTCCTTTGTAAATGTGTAAGACTGGCCGGGCTCAATTGTAACGCCTTCCGGGACTGGAATTGTGATAGTCTCAACAACATTTCCGTTGGCATCCTTTAAATGTACTAACAACCCGACCTTATCATATGCACTCCATCCAAATTCACTCTTGTTCTGATATGTAAATGATATCTGAGTTGACTGTCCAGGTTGTGCATAACCAGGAACTTCTGATGATGTTAATATACCTGAGTAGGGTTGAGTGTTATGAGATTCATCAGATGACCCGCTTTCATACGAACCTGACGATTGATGGTTGTAATATGGATTAATAGGAACAGATGTATTTACGGTTGCTGTAGTCGTGGGTGTTGGAGTAATATTTTGAGTCGTTAATGGTTTGTAGTCTATATTGTTAGCGTTTACTGTAAAGGGTTCATCGCAGATTTCATTATTATCGGTATTATTGCATATTTCAGAAAATCCTTGTCCGTTGTATCCATAGTAATTACCCCCGGTAGTATCGTTCCAGATATTTGTATCTGAATCACTCACATTTACATTATCGGATGGATTATTTCGATTATTCTTAAATATGTTATGTGATATTTTGTTATTATTTGATTGTAAGTGTACAACGAGGCCATGTTGTCCATTATTCTGAATGTCATTGTCTGAAATTATATTCGAATTACCATTTATTTCAGTTCCATTAAAGATATTATAACTACTGTTAATGGAAGAAAAAGTATTATTACCTCCTTCCGAATTAATTCCAAACCAGTTATTACTACTGTTTATATAAGAAAAAGTGTTGCTCGTACCATTTGAAAAAATTCCAGCGAGTCCTCGATTATTGCCACTGGTAACGTTCGATAACCTACTATAACTTGCAAGGGAATAAATTCCATACTCTGTATTATTATTACTTGCAACATCTGTAAGTTGATTTAAATTACCGCTTATATTCACTCCATTAACTCCATTATTGTTACTTGTAATACTAAAGAATCTGTTGCCTGAATCGTCTAATAGAACACCCTCAAATCTGTTGTAATTAGTTGTAACACGGTTGAAAGTATTGTTAATTCCAGAATTTAACCAAATTCCGATATTGTTATTGTTATCAGTCAAATTTGAAAATTGATTATCACTGCCATCAATTCTTATTCCACTCCACTGGTTACCGTTACCAGTAACATTTAATAAAATATTATTTTCAGTTTTATAATTAGATTTAGAATCATTACCCAAAAATATTCCACTACCCTCATTATAGTAACTCGAAACATTAGAAAGGATATTCGAGCTCCCATAGATTTCAGTTCCATTACCTCCATTATAACCACTATTCATAGAAGAGAAGGTCGTAATGTTACCAAACGATAAAATCCCTCTTCCACGGTTATTATTACTATTAATGGAAGAAAATGTGGTGCTATTATCTTCGGATTTAATACCATACATGTAATTATGACTACTGTTTATATTTGAAAATGAATTTGTATCTCCTGAAGAATAAATCCCAGAACCGTATTGATTATAATCAGTCGTGACATCTGTAAGTTGATTTAAACTGCCGCTTATATTTATTCCATTTCCCATTATGTTAAATCCATTTTCAGATAGAGTAAAATTGTCAACAAGGAGATTATAAATGCCAGATGTAAGTATCCTGTCCGGATTTATATTGAACCAGTCATCCGTGATATTGGTGATTCCTGTATCTTCAATTGTATTTGTATTATTATCCTGGAAATTTTGTATCTTATTAATCGAATACCCTGATAGTGGTTCTGATTCCATACTCATCTGAAAACCGGATGGCGTATCATTTGATGTACCTGATACAGTTTGAGTCGGTACATCTGTTACAGTTTGAATTGGAGTTATTTCATCAGTCGGGGTTAACTCTATGGTCGATGTATCGGTTATAGTTTCAGTTGGATTATTCTCAGTTATTGTAGGGGATGCACCTGTTGGAGAAGATAATGAAAACGTTTCAATCGGCGTAACTTCTAATGTAGGGGGCGTTGTAATAGTGATCGTAGTGGTTGCCGCAGTTATATTCATTCCATCTTTTGCCGAAACTGCAGTAATATAAAAATATGAGAAACAAATCACAATAAAAAAAAAAATATTTTTTTATTAAAGATACTCATAGTACTAATAAAATTTGTAAAGTTGTTTTTAATATTTCCGATTTTACTTTTTGAAAGTAAGTTTTAATAAGATAAAAAAAGTTAAAAAGGAACAAAAGTTTTTCCGATATTTCCTGACTAGTTAAAAATTTTGCAGTCAGGGTGTATGTCCCAGGTGTAGATGGCTTTGGAATATCTCCTGTAAACGTGTAAGATTGGCCCGGTTCAATTGTAACGCCTTCAGGAATTGGAATTGTGATTGTCTCTACTACATTTCCGTTGGCGTCCTTTAACTGCATCAATAGCCCGACTTTATCATAGGCACTCCATCCGAATTCCCCCTCGTTCAGGTATGTAAAATATATTTATATCGACTGACCAGGTTGGGCGGAACCTGGAACACCAGCTGAAGTTAATTTGCTGGAATAGGGGAGAGTGTTCGAAGATCCCTCAGCTAACCCACTATCATACGAACCTGACGATTTACTGTTATAAGGACGAATTGGCCTCGTATCAGGAATTAAATACCTGAGTCTAAAAAAGATGATTAGAAAATAAAGATAAAATACTATTCCTTTTTTACGTTTCTGACTAAGAAAATTATACTTAAACATACACCAGAAAATACACCTTATATATGACAATTATTGTTAAATAAATAGATGAAAATGTAAGTTTCCATGTGATTGTATATCTCAATTAAATTAAATTCTCTATTAAAATATAATAAGCATGGAAATTGTTAATTTATAATTACACTTTGATTAAATTTCTTTGCATTATCGGAAGGAAACTGATAATTATGAGATAATAACTGCATATTCTGTCTCTTTTGCACTGGATCTGATGAAAATTATCCAATTTTGGGCAATTTTTTGCCACACCTCACAATAGCATACCTATTGTTGATATTAACGCCGAATTACTAAAGAAAGGGCAATCTTTATTTAAAACTGGCCATATTCAACGAAATGGCTCTATTATCCCTGTTGAAATAATACTCATTTCATCAGCATGAACGCTCCTCGCAGGATACTGATGAAGGCTTTTAATAGCTTATTGATCTCTATTCCCTTTTTCTTGTATTCCCTGAATATTTCACCACATTATTTAAGCAAAAAAATTTAACTTTTTTTAAAAATTCCTGTCAAGTTAATGAAATTTATGTTAAAGGCTTTGTCTTTATTTTCCTGGGAAGAAAGAGAGTAACAATCGTTGTCATTGCAAGAATTATGATAATTACATCAAAAGCACTCTTCATAGCGTTTTTAACTGCAGAATTCACAAGAATTTCTGCACTTGCCTGATCAGCTGCAGGTATATCCTGAATTTCCGTTGTTTTCATCTTTTCCATCCAGTTCATAAGATCAGTTACTATTTTGTCCTGTTCTGTAGCAGAAGAAATGCCTGCATTCGTAGTACCCATGACTAGACCATTAAAAATTCCGACAAGTAGGACAACTCCTATTATAGCCGTTCCCAAAGACGTTCCTAGTTGCTTTGTAGCATTAAGAACACCGGAAGCATCACTCTGCTTTTCCGGTGCGACAGAGGATAACGTGAGATTGTTAACCTGGGAGAGAATAAGCCCCATTCCAATCCCAAAAACGATCATTCCTGGTATGAGGTCTGTGGGAATTGTTGTCGGTGTAAAAAGGTCTCGGAGGATAAAACCCCCTGCCATTGCAACAAGCGACCCACTGAGCATGATACTCCTTGCTGAAATGTATGACGCTGCCTTTGCTCCGAATACAGACACTATAAAAACTGCAATAGACATTGGAAGAAGAAGAATACCAGTTGAGAATGCATCAATTTTAATGACTGACTGGAGGTAAACTGGAATGACAAAGATGAATCCTGCAAAGACCAGTGATTGAACTGTACTGATGACATTACCCAGGTCAAAAACCCTGTTTTTCAGGATAGTGATATCTGTGAGAGCTTCCTTGCCTTTTTTTGTCCTCCTGTGTTCCCAGAATAAAAACGCTAGAAGGATGACAAGGCCTGCTCCAATTACAAACGGAATAAACATCCACAGCTGTGGATTCCTGCTGGATAGAATTCCAATAACGACCAGTGTAAGTCCTGAACCTGAGAGTATGAATCCTATGATATCAAGATCTCTCCAGGACAATCTGGGTTTTCTCTCAATGAGAATGTATGAGAAAATGAGGATTGTAATAACGAGCAGAAGTTCGAGACGGAAAGCCCATCTCCAGCTGTAAAACGTTGTAAGAAATCCCCCTACAATAGGGCCGAATGCCATTGCCGCTGCCGCTATTCCACCCCAGATGCCAAATGCAAATGCCCTCTCTTTTCCATTATAATTGGATAAAAGGAAAGAAGCGGTCGCAGGCAGCATGAGTGCAGCTGCTATTCCTTCGAGTACTGACCACCCTAGAGTAAGAGTGAAGATGTTCTGGCTGATTGAAGCAATAAATGTCCCAATTCCATAAATGATGGTACCTATTATAAAAACCTTTTTAAGGCCGATAATATCCTGCAATTTGCTTCCTAATAGCATTAGTGAAGCCATGACAAGGGCATATACGGTTATAGCTAACTGGACTGAAGCAACATCCGTGTTCAGATCTTTTACAAGAGCAGTTATCGAGACATTCATGATGGTTGTGTCAATTACCATAATGAATACAGCAATGCAGACTACTCCAAGAACACCCCATTTTCCAGGGTCAGGACCTTTCATGAATATAATATGTACAAAACATATTTAGAGTATTTGCATGGAGATTTTTCCTTAGTATTCTAAAAAATCTGCAATCATTAGGGAATAGTAAAAAAAGTTTTATGGAGGGAGATAAAACAGCAGTGCCTTTCCATCTTTATTCATGAGTTCCAACGTATTTTTCGCAATTGTATATCTTTTAACTTTCTCCAGATTACTTAGGTATGTTGTTTCTTGTTCCATGACTCCCTTTGGTTCTGAACAGTACATCCGGGTCGATATGACGGGTGATATCGTGAGATTATCGTCTTTCGTCTGGAAATTGGCATTATAGTGGTTGCAGCCAGCTGATCCGGTCAAATTGCCATCAGATGAAAATAACGCAGTTATATTTGATCCTTTAATGACTGAACTTACCGTATTATTCGCACCAATTGAATCAAGTACCCATGAACCGGATAGAGTAGGTGGGGTATATTTCTCAAAGTTTAGTTTATTTTTTCCGGTGCTATCGGCGAGTGAAAGGCTCGATTCTGTGACTGAAAACGTTGAAACCTTCGTGAGCATACTTGTATACAGTGTTTCCTGTTCCATGACTCCTTTTGGTTCAGAGCAAAACATCAACGTAGAACCGACCTGACCTATTGTAATTTTGTTGCCAGTGATTTTATATGTTCCAATATAATTGTTACAACCGGCATTTCCATTAAGATTTCCGTCCTTTAAAAAAACAGCGTTTATAGTTGTACCTAAAACTGGATTCTTGGTTTTCCCGTTTTTCATGACTGATTTAAGGTTCCATATGTTTTTCATGAGAAGCTGTGTTGCACCTCCGGTTTGGGGGACAACTGTATTGTTCGTGCTCACAATTTTTAAAGATGAATTGATTAGCGTTTTTGAATCAGTTTGTATTGCCGAACTGGTTATTGCCAATATAAAAACGAGGCAGATAATTCCTGTAAAGAAAAACAGTCTCATATATTCGATTGGCAGCTATTAGTATAAAAAATAGTATTACTCAAGTATCTGTCAAAAGAAGGGGTCATTTCATTCTCTAAAAAAAAGAAATAATCATTTTCATCCGGAAATAACAGGTCTCCTCATGGCCTTATACCTTAGTAATGCCTTGAAGATTTCTCCAATGACAAGAAGAGCAACTCCAGGAATTAAACATATCAACCATTGGTAACCTGTCAACGAGACTGTATCGAAAATACCCTGGAACAGGCGGGTTTCAGTTATAAGGACCGTACCAAATACTACCCAGATATATGAGTACAAGAGCCTGGTATTTGAAAATGTCGATTTCTGGAATGCTGTATCGTAAGGGAAACGAAGGTTAAGAGCAAGGAAAACGTTCATCAGGGATAGTGATACAAGTGCCATGGTCTGACCGATTTGTGAAGAACCGTACGAGATCTGTCCAATCTGATAAACTATGAGTGAAAATGTGGCCATTATAGCCCCTGCAATAAATAACCTGACATATGTTTTTTTTGAAATAATTGATTCATCAAATTTCCTGGGTTTTCTCGACATTATTCCAGGGGATGCAATGTCAAGCCCGAGCGAACCTCCAATCGGTGCAACGATAAGCATGTGGATCCAGAGTACCTGTCCCGGATAAAACAGGGCAGTTCCGGCTATAGCAAATAATGAAGACCCTAGGAATGCAAGGATAAACATGAACAGGTTCGCTATCTGGATTCGAAGGAACTTCTGCAGATTATCATAAACTTTCCTCCCTTCTTCAATAGCAATCACTATTGTTGCAAAGTTATCATCTGTAAGGATCATCTTTGCAGCTCCCTTTGCAACGTCAGTTCCTGTAACACCCATGGCAATGCCGATGTCTGCTGCTTTCAGTGCTGGGGCATCGTTCACACCATCTCCTGTCATTGCAACGATATTCCCTTTCTTTTTGAGGATCTTCACAAGTTTGACTTTATGCTCGGGGGCGACCCTTGCAATTACTCCGATATCATCGATCTGTTCTGCCGCTACATCATCGCTCATTGCTGCAAATTCCGCACCCGTGATTGCACGACCCTCGATACCTAGTTCACGACCGATGGCTGAAGCTGTCACCGCATGATCACCTGTGATCATCCTGACACGTATCCCTGCATTTTTAGCCTTTGCAATTGCATCTTTAGCTTCGGCCCGAGGGGGGTCCACTTCACCCACGAAAGCTGTCAGAACAAGGTCCTGCATCAGGGGCATAAGGTCGGCGTCAGGTTTGAATGCTGCCGGGTCATATTCCGCCTGTGCAAATGCGAGTACTCTTAACCCCTCACTTGCTATTCTCTCGTTTTCCGCGAGTATTTTTGTCCTGTTATCTGCATTAAGCTCCTGGAATGTTCCATCAGGCATCATGCCGTAACTGGAGCGTGAAAGGATCATATCCGGAGCACCTTTGATATAAGCCCGGATAACAGATTTTCCAGTTTTATCTTTCATTTCATGGAAAGTTGCCATGAATTTATACTCTGAATCAAAAGGGATGCTTGCAATCCTGGGATTATTTTTTCGAAACTCCCTGACATTCACACCCCCCTTTTCAGCAAGGGCATAAAGGGCACCTTCAGTCGGGTCACCTATCACCTGTCCGTCCTTAATATCAGTGTCAATACAAAGGGCACACGGAAACAGAAGATGATCAAGATTTTCTCCTGGGGAGCCCTGGGTTCTCTGTATTTTACCCTCAAAGCTGTAACCTTCACCCGAAACAATATACCTGTGCTGCATTGTTGAAATAACCCTTACCGTCATCTGGTTCATGGTGAGAGTCCCTGTCTTATCTGAATTGATTGCCGAGGTTGAACCTAGAGTCTCGACAGCTGGCAGGCTCTTGATGATGGCATTTTTACTTGCCATTGCTACTGTCCCTATGGAGAGAATCGTGATGACTACAGCGGGCAGGGCATCAGGAATAGAACCAATTGCGAGTGATATACCGATATTAAAAAGAGCTGAGAATGATTCTCCGTGAGATAGGCCGATAGCGACAATACTGATAAAAGCGAGTAATGCCATCCCTATGATAAAAAGGGTTACTCGGTCTATCTGCAGGGTTAATGGAGTCTTTTCAGCCTTTTGTTCCTTTAGCATTGTTGCGATATGACCCACTTCTGAACTCATGCCTGTATTTGTGACAAGGATCTCGCCATGGCCCCTTGTAACATTGGTGTTCATGAAAGCCATGTTTACCCGGTCTCCAAGGGGGAGGTCCTTTTTTGTAATAACATCACTGTTCTTTTCAACTGCAGTGCTCTCTCCGGTAAGGGCAGATTCTTCAATCTGGAGATTTGCAGCAAGAATTACCCTCCCATCGGCAGGGACACGATCTCCTGCATCAACTATAACGATATCGCCAGGTACAATCTTGTCAGCTTCGACCTGGATTACTTCTCCGTCTCGCCTGACTTTCGCGACAATCTTCATCATCTTGTTGAGTGCGGCTACACTTGCGGCCGCTTTTGCTTCCTGGAAAAAGCCAAGCAACGCGATAAATATTGTCAATAATATGAGAAGGATAAATGTCGTATACTCAGCGATAAAAAGGCTCACAATAGCGGCTATAATTAAAACAATTTGCATATATGATTTGTATTGTTCCAGGAAACGAATAACAGCGGATTTTTCTTTCTCCTCCTCCAGAACATTCATGCCATAACTCTTGATTCGGGCTAGGGATTCCTCTGAGCTTAGACCGGTTTCAAAAGAAACTGCAAAATTTTTTGCGATATCTTCCTTGCTTAATGTGTACGAGGCCGGTTTGAATTCTCCTTCATTATGTGGTTTAGGTAATGGTTCAGACATATTTTTTTCTCCTCTTTGATGGAAAAAGAAATACTGCTAATTCTTTTTCGTTGGAATTACTTACCGGTAGTAATTTCTTTATTCATCTTCGATTTAGTCTTCTATTCGAAATTATAATTAATAGGACATATCACTTGGATACTTAATTGTTATTAAGGTTAACTCTCAATATTAATCGGTTTTACAACACATGCACCCATTTTTTTAATACGTAATACTAATAAACACATTTCTCCAATCAATTATTGAAATAAACCATGATGAGTCGATGACACAGGCCTAACTGATGAAAAACATTAGTTATTTGTTGTAATATATTATAGGCAGAAGAGGTTGTTTAAATTTTAGGGCAAGACCCTGTCAAATAAACTAACCCGAGAATTGTTCTC